>CBHXZU010000131.1:0-10781 GCA_966125105.1 uncultured Prosthecobacter sp. | reverse complement strand
GCGCACACTGCGCGGGTGCTCGCCAAAGAGAATCCATTCGCCAGCTCGCAAATCGAGAAGCTCGCCTTTCGCTTCCCCCCGGGAGTGGACTGGGATGTCCTGTTAAAACGGCTGGAGTCGCAACAGTGGTGCGCCAGCATCGTCGGGGGCAACGGGTCGGGAAAGACGACGTTGCTCGAACAGCTTGCGCCTCACCTGGAAGCACGCGGCTTTGAACCCCACTTGCTCCGCCTCAACTCCGAGAGCAGCATGCGCGACAAGGAACGCTTTCCCGAGAAGCTCCGCGGCATCAAAAAGCCCGGGTTCATCCTGCTCGACGGCGCGGAACAGCTTTCCACGCGCCATTGGCTTTCGGTGCGCGCCGCCGCGAGCCAGGCGGCGGGATTTGTCGTCACCGTGCATCGTTCCAGCCGCCTCCCCGTGGTGCTCGAACTGGAGACGAACCCTGAATTGCTCGACGATTTGGTGAGTGAATTGACCGGCGGCAAACTCCCGGAACACGAGGCGAGTGAGATCCTGCGTCGCCACCGCGGAAACGTGCGCGAAGCGTTGCGGGAATTGTACGACCGCTGGGCGGGATAAAGCGCCTCTGCCATGTCGCCCGATTACTTTGCCCTGCTGGAATTGCCGCGGCAGCCGTGGCTGGACGAGGAAGCGGTTCGGGCGCAATTCCAGCGCTTCGCGGCAACGGCGCATCCGGACGGCGGCGGCGGTGATGGCGCGCGTTTCGTCGCCTTGAACGAAGCCTGGCAAACGCTGCGCTCTCCGACTGCGCGGCTGCGGCACTACCTCGAGCTCACGCATCCGGAACTGCTGCATTCTGCCGGCGGCATGGCGGGCGCGAATGCGGATCTTTTTATGCAGATTGCCGAGGCGCAGCAGCAGGCGAACTCTTTCGCCACGCGCCTCGCGACAACAAGGAGTCCCCTTTCCCGCGCATTGCTGGAAACCGAACGCGTGGCACTTCAGGCGCGGCTCGAGGGGCTTGCCTCTCAGGTGGACCAGCAAACTGAGGAAATTCACAAGCAGTTGCGCGCCGGCACCGCCGATCCCTCTCAACTTGCGTCGGCCCTCCATCAACTCGTGTTCCTGGAAAAGTGGAGCAAGCAATTGCGCGAACGACTTCTCGGGTTAGCGTAATTCGCTGAACTCGTTCGAACTCTCGCGCTAATTTTCCCACCCATTCCGACTCCTAGCTGCACATGCTCCGCGCAGCCGTTCTGTTGCTAAGTTTCTGCACCTTCGCTCTTGCGAGGGATGTCGACTTCCGCCGCGAAGTCCTGCCGATCCTTTCGGACGCGTGCTTTGCCTGCCATGGACCGGACGAGAACAAGCGCGAGGCGAAGCTCCGGCTGGACACGAAAGAGGGACTGTTTCGAACGCTCGACGACGTCACCGTGGTAAAGCCCGGCAGCCTGAAGGACAGCGAGTTGATCGCCCGCATCATTTCCACCGACGAAGACGAGGTAATGCCGCCAAAGAAGGGCCCGCGGCAATTGAAGTCGGCGGAAATCGAAACGCTGAAGCTTTGGGTGGAGCAAGGCGCGCCGTGGGGCCAGCACTGGGCATTTGAGCCGATGGGCAAACCGCAGCCTGCGGCGGCCGGGAATCCCATCGACGCCTTTATCGTCGCAGAACTTAAGAAACACGACATCCCATCGCTTTCCCCGCCGGCCGCAAAAGAGCGGCAGCTGCGGCGCGTCTCTCTCGACTTGACCGGCCTTCCTCCAACGCTCGAGGAGATCGATGCCTTTGCGAACGACGCGGCTCCGAACGCTTACGAGAAGGTCGTCGATCGCCTGCTTGCCTCCCCTCGTTCTGCCGAACGGCTAGCCACGGAGTGGCTCGACGTGGCGCGCTACGCGGACACACATGGCTACCAGATGGATCGTTCGCGCCCGATGTGGGCCTATCGCGATTGGGTGATCCAGGCGTTCCGCGACAATCTTTCCTACGACAAGTTCGTGACGTGGCAACTTGCCGGCGACCTCCTGCCCAATGCCACAAAGGAGCAGCAACTCGCGACCGCTTTCAACCGGCTCAAATGCCAGAACGAAGAAGGCGGCATCGTGGAGGAGGAGTATCGCGTCGCCTACGTCGTCGACCGCGTGAACACGTTTGCGACCGCCTTTCTCGGCCTCACTACCGAATGCTCGCGGTGCCACGACCACAAATACGATCCGATCACCCAGCGCGACTTCTACAGTCTCTTCTCGTTCTTCCAGAACATCGATGAAAGCGGGCAGACCGTTTATTTCGACAACACCATGCCGGTGCCGACGATGTTGCTCAGCACCCCGGAGCAGGATCAGCAACTCGCGAAGTTGCGGTCCGGCATCGTCGCAGCGGAAGCCAGGGCCGCGGACGCGCGGAAGCATGCGGAGGCGGACTTCGCCGCGTGGCTTGAAAAATTGCCCGAAGGCCCCACGGAACCCGCGCTCGACGGCGAGGTCGCGCGCTACACCTTCGACACCCTTGAGAAAAACTCGCTGAAGAATGAAGTCGCAGGCGCGCCGGGAGGCAACGCGCACGAGGCCCCGAAGCTCGTGGAAGGCAAAACCGGAAAAGCCGCTGAACTCGATGGCGAGAACGGCTTCACCTTCCCTCGAGTCGGCCACTTCACCCGCAGCGATCCATTCAGTTTCGGCATTTGGGTGCAACCGGCGGAACTTGCTGCGCGCGCCGTCGTTTTTCATCGCAGCAAAGCGCCGATCGATGCGGGCAGTCGCGGATACGAACTCCTTCTCGAGAACGGGCACGTTGCGTTCGGCCTCCACTACATGTGGCCCGGCAACTCCTTAAAAGTATCCACGAAGGACGCAATCGCGGCCGGCAAATGGTCCCATATCGGCGTGACCTACGATGGATCTTCCAAGGCAGGCGGCCTGCGCATTTTCATCGACGGAAAAGAAGCCGCGCTGGAAGTGATCCGCGATGGGCTTTGGAAAGACATCTTTTACTCGAGCGGCGAGCCGGATCTCGCGATCGGCTATCGCTTCCGCGATGCGGGATTCCGCGGGGGGCGCGTCGATGATTTCCGAGTATTTCAACGGGAGCTAACTTCGGTGGAAGTCGCAGCGCTCGCCGGACGCGAAGCTTACCGCGAAGCCGTGCAGTCCGTCCCGCAACCTTCCCCGGCGCAACGCGCGACACTCTTCGAGTATTACCTGGCGACAGCCGCGGATGGTTACCTCGAAGCGCGGAAACAGCTCCAGCAAGCGCGCGACGCGGAACGACGTTTCGTCAATCCCATCGCAGACGCCATGGTCATGAAGGAAATGGCTGCGCCCAAGCCGGCGTTCATCCTCAAGCGCGGTGCGTATGATGCGCATGGAGATGCAGTCTCCGCCGACACACCTGCCGTGCTGCCGAAGTTTCCTGCGGGCGCTCCGCGCAATCGACTCGGCCTCGCGCAATGGTTGCTCGATCCCGAGCATCCGCTGATGGCGCGCGTGACCGTGAATCGCTATTGGCAACTGATGTTTGGCCGCGGCCTCGTGGAAACGACCGAAAACTTCGGCACAACCGGCGCTTCCTGCTCGAACCCCGAACTGCTCGATTGGCTCGCCCGTGACTTCATTGCGAGCGGATGGGACCTGCGGCACTTGTTGAAGCAGATCGCAATGAGCGACACCTATCGGCAAAGCTGGCGTCCCGCGCTTCCGCAGGATCCGGAAAACGTTTTGCTAAGCCGCGCTCCCGCCCGCCGCCTTACTGCGGAAATGCTGCGCGACAGCGCCCTCGCGGTGAGCGGTCTGCTCGTGGAGAAGACCGGCGGGGCTCCCGTGAAGCCTTATCAGCCCGCCGGTCTGTGGGAGGAAATCGCGATGGGCCGCCCCAGTTACGGCCAGGGCAAAGGCCCGGATCTTTATCGCCGCAGCCTTTATACCTTTTGGAAACGGACCGTTCCTCCGCCGGCGATGATGACCTTCGATGCCGCCGATCGGAGCTACTGCACGGTAAGGCGGCAGAGCACGAGCACGCCGCTCCAGGCGCTGGCCATGCTCAATGACGTGCAAATTGTGGAGGCGGCACGGTTCCTAGGGCAGCGGATGCTCCGCGAAGGCGGCGCGACACCCGTCGAGCGAATCACGTGGGCGTTCCGAACCGTGACGGGACGCCGTCCTTCGGCGAATGAGGCTCCCATTCTCGAGCAACTTTTTGACGAGCAGCGAACGCTCTTCGCTCGTGAACCCAGCAGCGCGCTCAAGCTTCTCGGGTTCGGTGACAGCAAGCCCGCGCCAGGCCTCGCGCCCGCAGACCTCGCGGCCGCCACTTCACTGGCGCTCGCAATTCTCAATCACGACGACGCGTTGCTGCGCCGGTAGGGAAACGCATCTTTAACCACGTACCGCCCAGCGCGGCGGAGCCGCAACCAAGGGAGCATGGGCCTCCGGCCCGTAAGTGAGGCGATCGCAAAATGCGCAGACCAAGTTGCCGGTAATCACCCCCCGATACTGCGACAGCCTCAATCGACGTGCCTCATTCCAACTCGATCCGGCAATGACTCGACTCGTGCTTGGAAGGCTTCCCGTTACGGGCCGGAGGCCCATGCTCCCCTCGCAAGCGCCCTTATGCCGCTGAGGTATTGCGGCAATTCCAAAATCCTCACATGCTGGGGCGTAGCATGGAAACCACGACGCCGACTGCTGCCGGACTTCCGAACAACGAGGGACAAGCTCACGAGGTGCGGGTGGTCAGAAGAATCCTGATCATTCTCGGGCTCTTGCTCGCAGTTGCCAGCGGTGCGTTCTTCTTCACAGCAGAAGGACAACTCGACAAAGAGATCGAGCAGCAAATCGGCATGCCGCTGGCAGAGTTCCGCCAATTGCCTGAGGAGGTCACTACGGTCGTGGAGACGGAACGCGCCAATGTTCTGCTGAAACGCCGGATCGCGGTTGGCTGCACTCTCGCGGCGGGCGTGATCCTGCTGCTGATCGGCCTGGCCACGACTCGGCGCCTGCGCACAGCCGTTGTGATCTCCCTGATCGTCCTGATTATTTCGGGCGCGGCATTTGGCCTCTTGATGAAGCGAAAGGTCGACGTGGAAGCGGGCGGTCCAGCCGAGCAAACACCGACTGAAATGAAGATCGAGAAGACGATTGTGTGGGCTCTGCTGATCGCTTCGTTTGTTTCACTGGTCTACGCCGGCCGCATCGCCGCCCATCACGCCGCGCGAGACAGCGCGTCCTGATACATCCGCTCCGCGATTCGCGCTTGCGGCGCTGTTGTTTCGCCGCCTTCGGGGCTCTCGCCGATGTTCATCGGCACCCCAGGGCGGCGCTACGTGCCTCGCTTTGCCCTGGGCTGGTATGTGGTTGGGCCTTTGGCCCGCCAATGCAACGCGCCGCGCTTGATCCTTGAGCCGGCCATGGAAACGAGTCAAAGACGCTTGGCTGCCCGCGGTTGTTTGAAACGTCACCCCCGCAATACTTCACGCTTCCGCACCCATGCTTACCCGCCGCGACTTCCTTCGCACCACTACCGCCGCCACCGCCAGCGTCCTCGCCTTCCCTGCGATCGCGCGCAGCCTGGATGCAAACTCGACTCTCCAGGTGGCCGTCATCGGCTGCAAAGGCCAGGGCTTTTCCGACATGACTCAGATCGGCAGCCACGCGAAGGTGAAGTTCGTCGCCTTTTGCGATGTGGACACAGCCCGCTTTGACCAGGCGGACAAGAAGTTCCCCGGCGTCGAGCACTTCCAGGATTACCGCGAGATGTTCGCGAAGCTCGGCGACAAGATCGACGCCGTGCAAGTCTCCACGCCCGACCATTGGCACGCTCCCATCTGCCTCGATGCGATGCGCCGCGGGAAACATGTCTATTGCCAAAAGCCGCTCACGCACACCGTTTGGGAAGCCCGGCAAATGCGGTTGGCGGCGGAGAAATGGAAGGTGATCACCCAGATGGGGAACCAGATCCACAGCGCGAGTCCGTATCGCACGGCGGTGAAACTCCTGCGCGACGGAGCGATTGGGAAGATCAAGGCGGTGCATTCGTGGATGGCAAACCCAGGCAACAAATACAGCGGGCTCTCCAAGCGCCCGGCGGATCGCGTGGCGCCTCCACCCGCGACGCTGAACTGGGATCTTTGGCTCGGCCCAGCGCCACACCGGGATTTTGTCCCTGATCTTTATGCGCCTTTCAAATGGCGCGATTGGCAGGACTTCGGTGGCGGCACCATGGGAGACTTCGGCTGCCACATCCTGGATCCCGTCTTCACCGCGTTGGAACTCACCGCGCCCCGGTCCATCCGGGCTGAAAATACCGGCGCTCTCGAAGAAACCTGGCCCGTCGCTGAGACGATTACCTATGAGTTCCCCGGCACCAAATTCACGTCCGGCGATGCCCTCAGGCTCACCTGGCACGACGGCGGCAGGCAGCCCGATGCGTCGCTGGCGCAAATGCCGTCCGACAAGAAACTCCCCGGCGCCGGCAGCCTGCTTATTGGCGAAAGCGGCACCATGATTATTCCCCACGTCGCGGCGCCGACGATCTATCCAGTGGAGAAGTTCGGCAAAGAGAAGATCGAAGCAGTCCCGAGCTTGAACCACTACCACGTATGGGTGGATGCGGTGCTCGCGGGCACAAAGACCTCCGATGGCTTCCACTACGCAGCTCCGCTGACGGAAACCGTGCAACTCGGCAATATTGCGACGCGAGTGCCGGGAAAACTGCTGGAGTGGGACGCCGAAGGGCTGAAGTTCCGCAACTCTCCGGAAGCCGATAAGCTCGTGTCCAAGCAATATCGCAAGGGGTTCGAACCGGCGATTTAGCGGCGGGCCTTGGCGCCCCATCCTCCCCTTAACTCCATACGTCCGTTCGCCCAAGGAGATGCGAACAGACTCGGATGGCCGCGAGCGACCGTCCTGTAACCTCGAACCTTCTGCGTGCCAGCGCATCCAACTTGCATTGCCCGCGTAATGTGTCGCTTTTACACGGTTCGCATCGATGCCCAAGAGCACTTTGAACCGAGGAAGTATGGCCCAACATAGTCTCGCCGTGGCTGATTCTCCGCACCCGGAGGTTCACCAGCCATTCGGCGTGGAAGAGCGGTTCCGCTTGTTGGTCGACAGCGTAAAGGACTACGGCATCGTCATGCTGGATCACGGCGGACATATCGCCAGCTGGAACGTCGGCGCAGAACGCATCCACGGCTACAAGGCCGCCGAAATTATCGGCAACCATCTCTCGATCTTTTACCCGCCGGAAGACGTTGCCGCAGGCAAGCCCCAGCGGGAACTGGAGATCGCAGAGGCGGAAGGAAGGATCGAAGATGAGGGGTGGCGCGTTCGAAAGGACGGCACCCGATTTTGGGCGAACGTGGTGGTTACTGCCCTGCGCGACCGCAACACAGGTGAAATGCAGGGCTTCGGGAAAGTGACGCGTGACCTCACGGAGCGAAAAATCGCCGAAGAAAACCTCCGCCACAGCGAGGAGCAGTTCCGGCTGCTCGTGGAGAACGTGGAGGAATACGCAATTTTCCTCCTTGATCCGGAAGGGCGCGTCACCACCTGGAACCTCGGGGCACACCGGACCAAGGGCTACACGGCGCAGGAGATCATTGGACAATCCTTCGACCGATTCTACACCCCGGAAGATCGAGCCGCCGGAAAGCCGGCTCGCATGCTCAAGCTCGCCAGGGAAACCGGGCACGCGCGAGACCAGGGTTTTCGTGTCCGAAAAGACGGCGTCCGCTTTCCGGCCGACGTCCTCATCACCGCGATTTACGATCCAAACGGAAAAGTCCGCGGTTTCTCCAAAATCACCCGTGACATCACCGATCAATTGCGCAGCCGCGACGCCGAAGCAGCACGCATCGCGGCGGAGCAATCGAGCAAAGCAAAGGACGAGTTCCTGGCGATCCTGAGCCACGAGTTGCGCACCCCTCTCACGCCAGTGGTGGCCACGATGGGTTATCTCGTCGAAAACGCCGTGACGATCTCGCGTGAAGAATTACTGGAGAATCTCAGCACGGTGCGGCGGAACGTGCTGCTCGAGGCGCAGCTCATCGACGACATGCTCGACGTCACGAGAATCAGCCGCGGAAAGATCGAACTGAAGCTTGAGGCGGTAAATGGCATCGCAGCGCTGAATGACGCGATCGCGATCTGTCGGGAGGAAATCACGAAGAAGAACCTGACGATCGTCACCGCGCACAAAGCGACGAAGCCGTGGGTTTGGGCGGACAGCACGCGATTGAGGCAGATCTTTTGGAACCTGCTGACCAACGCGGTGAAGTTCACGCCGCCGGGAGGCCAAATCACGGCACGAGCAATCAACGGGCAGGACGACACGTTGCTCATCGAAGTTTCCGATACCGGAATTGGCATCGAGCCGGACCAAATCGAGCGCATCTTTGTCCCCTTCGAGCAAGGCGAGCGCGCCGTGACGCGTCGCTTCGGGGGACTTGGGCTGGGTCTCTCAATTACCAAGACACTGGTGTCTCTGCACGGAGGCACGATCACCGTGGAAAGCCAGGGAAGGAACAAGGGATGCACGTTTTGCGTCCGCCTGCCTTCCGCGCAGGCTCCGGCAACGAGGGAGCTGAACACGCACTCGCCTGCGAACGCACCGTCCTCCCAAGCGCTCCGCCTGCTCCTGGTAGACGATCACGACGACACCCGCCGAATCCTCCTGCGCCTGCTCTCGCGCAAAGGACATCATGTGAGGGATGCAGCAAGCATGAGTGCGGCGCTTGGATTGATACAACGGGAGAATATCGACGTGATCATCAGTGATATCGGCCTCCCAGATGGCAGCGGCCACGATTTGATGACGCAGGCGCGGGCGATTAATCCAAAAATCCGGGGCATAGCCCTAAGCGGATTCGGGATGGAGGACGATCGTCAGCGAAGCGAAGAAGCTGGCTTCAAAATTCATCTCACCAAGCCGGTGGACATGAGGGCGCTGGAGGAGCACCTCCGTTCCTTCGCGGCAGAGATTTGAGGACCGCCACTTACTTGCCGACACTCGTGGGCCGCGGGCCAAACCATGGCCAATCGGGATCGGAAGGCGATCGCTCGCCATCGCTGGTGACTTCCCCTTCCTGATCTTCGCCGTCGAGCCCGACGGAATATAGGCGGTAGGTTCCATCTGGCAGCACGCGATAGCGGAACGCATCACCGCCCGCTGGGTCGACCGGCATGCGCGGAAGATGGCTCGGGACCAAGCTCTCAAGGCTGTCGGGATATTTTCCCGTGGAGGCCTTTGCAAGTTCGAGCGCGCAGGCGATCGCGACCATTTTGTTCTGCGCGTGGGTCCAAACGGCCTTCTCCAAGAAGGTCCGCATCATGTTCATCGACTGTGCCGCCAGGGCGTAATCGAACATCCGCTCTTTTTCTGTGAGCTTTGCAGGGTCGAATTTGAGAGTGCCTGGTCGCCACACTCCGGCTTTCGCATCAATGGTCCCCGCCAATTCATCCTGCGCCCGCTCGTACCAAAGCTGATTCCGCATATGCCACGCGGGGCGGGAAATCGCGAAACGCAGCAACCACTCGTCAACGCCGGCCACCGAAGGTCCCGCGAAAGTCAGCACCTGCATGACGAGCTTGGGATCCTTGCGCATCGTCGCCACCATCTCTCGTGACCATGCGCGCTCCGTCTCGATGCTCCACTGGAAGGCGGAAAGTTCATCCGAATCGCGGAAGTAACTCAAAAAGTTGCGCAGCGCATCTTCATCCCACGCGCCGATCTCCAGGCCCTCGCGGATCGTGTCGCGGGCCAGCGCCTCGCCGGACATTGCGACGAGGTGCGCAATGACGACCGGGGTTTTACTGAAAGCGCGAGCGAGCCGGAGTTGCGCCTCGATGCTCTTGCGGCTTTCGCCAAAGCGCCGCAAAGCGAGGTCGAGCTTGCCTCGAAAATCGAGCACTCGGAGGCACCGCATTGCCGCGGTGTGATGCGGAAGGCCCGCGTCAATATCCACCTTCCACACCTCGTCTCCCCAGTTTCCTGCCGTCGCTTTCGACGCATGCAATTGATTGATTAGCGGCAGGAACACCTGCATCGCCGCGTCCAAGGCGCGAAGATCGTCGAGTTCCGCCACATCATCTTTCAACCCAACCTCGGACAGCTTCTGGCGCGTCGCCCGCCAGTCGATTGGCCGCGGTCCGCCATCCTTTGGTTTCCGCCCCCTGCTGAAGTATGGCACCTGCTTGAAAAGCGCCTCGTAGTCCTTTGTCGACGCAAACACCGGGAGCAAAGCCAGGTCGTCCTCCGCTGGCGCGGGGGCAGGACGATACTCCGCCAGAGTCCACCGAACACCCCGCGCCTTTGCTTCCGCAGCGTAAGCCTGCAACTCACGCTCAGCCAGCCAGTCGGCAATGACATAGCGCCACAAAGCGCCGGCTCCGATGAGGGCGACGAGAAAGAGGAACCAGCGTGAGCGGAGGAATCGCACAATGTCGGACTTAGCAGCGAAGACTTGGGTGGAAAGAGCATTCCCCCTTCCCTTTGCGCCGTCATATGGTTCCGAAGATCCGCAGTGCAGAGAGTCGGATGGCTGGGCGCCCGTGAATGCGCTCAAAATGTTGGCAAAGGTGTGAACAAAAAAGGCCGCCCCCGATCATTCGAGGACGGCCTCTCCTTTCCGTAGCAGCTGCGCCCGCAAGAACGGGGCCGATCGCTGCTCAATCTCACGCGACGCGGCAAACCCCGCATGGTAGCCTTTCCAAGCGGCCTTGTTTAGCTCCCGCTCGGCGGAGTGCTCCCGCTGCCAGTGTCACCGCCGCCCGGCGTTTCCACCGGTTGCTCCGCGGGACGACGGCGGAAGACGCGTT
>CBHXZU010000130.1:0-10939 GCA_966125105.1 uncultured Prosthecobacter sp. | reverse complement strand
ACCGCTTCAATTGCGGGGCGCGTATCGCCGGTTCGATTCCGGCTCCAGCCACCACCCCCCTTCTCTTGGGTTTCATGAGTTTGTTCATCACGGGCACGGATACGAATGTAGGGAAAACCTGGGTGGCGGCAGCGCTGGTTCGGCATTGGAGAAAAACGGGGATGAACGCGGTGGGAATGAAACCGGTGGCCTGCGGGGATCGCAACGACGCGGAATTGCTGCAGGAAGCATCCGGGGGCGGATTGACGTTGGACGACGTGAACCCGGTTTGGCTCCGGCCAGCCGTTGCTCCCTACACGGCAGCGATGATCGAGGAGCGGGTGATCGACTTATCCCTGATCCGCGAAACTTTCACGCGGCTCAAATCGGGGCACGACTCAGTAATCGTGGAAGGCGCGGGCGGCTGGCTCGTGCCGATCCTCCGCGATTACGCAGTAAGCGACCTGGCGGCGGATCTTGGACTGCCCGTCGTTGTGGTGGCGGCAAATCGTCTCGGGGTGCTGAATCATGCGCTTCTCACGGTCGAAAGCATTCTTGCCCGGGGTCTGCGATGCGCGGGCGTGTTGCTGAACCAAGTGAACGCCATGGGAGATTTCGATCCCGCGATGGCCACGAATCCGGGGATTCTCGAGGATCTATTGAGTATGCGAAACGTGCCGTTCCTGGGAGAAATGGAGCACGGGAGCGGCGAACTGCCGCCGCGGTGCGTGGAGCTGCTGGCGAGCAGCATGGGAGTTGAGAGGCGTCAAAAAGGCTGAAAAGTTGAGCACCGAGAGGTCGCCGCAAGCACGCTTGCGCCGTAGCACGGCTCGCCAGAGCGGTCTATGCGTTCCATTCACCACACGTAATGCTCCAAAGAACTGCTTGCCCAACGTTCCACCCTCGTAGGCTCTTCCCGTAAGCCGAACTCGTCCTTGAATGGCTCACAGGCAGCAACTCTGGCGAGTCGCGCTACGGCGCAAGCGTGCTTGCCATGAGTCCGCTACTTCTCGGGCGCGGTCGGCGCGAGCCAGCGATCCCATCCGGGCGTCGTGGTGATTTCCACTTTTCCGTCGGGCATGCGCTGCCAGCGGGCTTCGACTTTCCACGTTTCCGCCAACGCCTTTCCCACGGTTGGGCCGAGCACACAGAGGGTCGTCGAAAGGCTGGCGGTGAAACAATCGGGGCCAACGACCGTCACGAGCGCGTGATCCGTCAGGGGTTGGCCAGTCCGCATATCGAGGATGTGCGAGTAGCGTTTGCCTGCGATTTCCAAGCGCTGAAAACGATCGCCGGACGTGGCGATGCCGGCATTGCGTAGCTCAACGATCACGGGCTCCGCCGGTGGACCGGCGCCTTCGACGTCCAGCGGTGCCACCTCAATGCGCCAACCGGTTCGGCCCGGCGGCGCGTCACCGGCCGCCATATCGCCGCCACCCGCCACGAGTGCCGCGGGATGCCCGCCCTTTCTCAGCACGGCGAGAGCGGAGTCCACGGCATACCCCTTTGCAAGCGAACCGAGATCGAGGCGCATCTGCGGTTTCAGCAGTTCCACGGTGTGATCTTCGGCGTGGAGCTTGAGGTTCTGCCAGCCGCAGCGCTGCTTCATTTCCGCCACGAGGTCGGGAGACGGGAGTTCCAGCTTGCGGCGCGCGCGCCGCCAGACGCTCGTCAGCGGCCCGCACGTCACGTCGAAAGCGCCGCCGGATTGTTCGGCCAATTGCTGCGCGCGAAACAGCACGTCCCAGAGTGACTCGCTGACTTTTACCTTTTGTCCCGAGCCGGAGGCGCGAGAGAGCTTCGACAGTTCGCTGTCATCCTCGTAGTCGCTGAAGATTTGATTCAGCGCGGCGATGCGCTCGAATGCCGCATCGCTGGCCGCCTTGGCGCTCTCCTGGGACGAAGCGTAAAGCGTGATCCGGAAGGGCAGGCCCATCTCGGCTTTTTCGAAGATGAACTTTTGCAGGTCGGCTGCGGAGAGTTCGACGCGCGCGATCAGAAAGCCGCAAAGCGCAAGGAAGAACCGGATATAGTGATTGCCAAAAGAAGTTTCCGGATTACGCCCGACAGCTCCGCTCCTTCGATCCCTCCCCACGGGTTGAAAACCCGCGCCCCTTTCCGGAGGCGTGCTTACGAAGCGGAAACTTCTTCTGGCGGTTGCTCCAAGCCAGCGATGCGGAGAGGACGTCACTTCACTGGCGTAGCACGGGAAGAACGCGTCTGCGAGCGCGAGTCGGGCGTTCGTTGCGCTTTCCAGCATTGGCGCGGTTACAGAGCCGGGCCGGCTCTGGCACTTTGCCACTTTGCAACTCTGGAAGGCTAAAGCAGGCTCATTTGCGGCGGCATTTGCTCGAGCGCTTTCTCGGCCGCTTTCTTGCCGCGCGGCTTGCCATGTTTGGGCGGAGCCGGTTTCTCCGCGAGCGTGGGTTTGCCCTCCGCGTTGAGCTCGTGGTGCTCGAGATTGCTGAGGATCTCCTTGGCGCGGGCGACGACTTTCGGCGGCAGGCCGGCTAATCTCGCCACCTGGATACCGTAGCTTTTGTCCGCGCCACCGCGGATGATCTTGCGCAGGAAGATGACCTGGTCATTCCACTCGCGGACCGCGACGTTGTAGTTCTTCACCCCGGAACGCGTGATCTCCAGCTCGGTGAGCTCGTGGTAGTGCGTGGCAAACAGCGCGCGGCATTTCACCTCGTCGTGCAAATACTCGGCGACGCTCCAGGCGATGCTTAGCCCGTCGAACGTGGACGTTCCGCGTCCGATTTCGTCGAGGATGACCAGCGAACGATCGGTCGCATTATTGCAGATGTTGGCCGTCTCGTTCATCTCCACCATGAACGTGCTCTGTCCGCGGGCCAGATCGTCGCTCGCGCCGACGCGCGTGAAGATGCGATCCGCGATGCCGATCTCTGCGCTCTTGGCGGGCAACCAGGAGCCGATTTGCGCCATCAAGGTGAGGAGCGCCACCTGGCGAATGTAGGTGCTCTTGCCCGCCATGTTTGGGCCCGTGAGAATGAGCAGCCGATTGGCGGTGTCATCGAGCTGCACGTCGTTGGGCACGAACTTCTCTTCGACGAGCGATTGATCGAGCACGGGGTGGCGCCCGTCATCGATCTTGAGGCGGAAGGTATCGGTCAACTCCGGACGGCAGTAACCGAACAGACGGGCCGTTTCCGCGAGACCTCCAATAACGTCGATCGTGGCAATCGCGGCAGCAGTCTCCTGCAGCTTCGTGAGTTCGCGCAGCACTTCGTCGCGCAATTGCATGAAGAGGTCGTGCTCCAGCGCCTGGGAGCGTTCGTCCGCGCCGAGGATCTTGTTCTCCACTTCCTTCAGCTCCGGCGTGATGAACCGCTCGCCATTGGCGATCGTCTGCTTGCGCGTCCACGTGGCGGGGACGTTGGCGAGATTCGACGTCGTAACCTCGATGAAATAGCCGAAGACCGAGGTGTAGCGGATCTTGAGGGACTTGATCCCGGTTTCCTCGATCGCGCGTTGTTGAAGTTGTGCGATCCAGTCCTTGCCTTCCCGTGAGGCGTTGCGCAGTTCGTCGAGCGGAGCGTGATAGCCATCGCGAAACATGCCGCCGTCTTTGGTGCTCACGGGCGGCTCATCCACGAGCGACTTTGCCAGGATGTCTACGATATGGGGTAACGGGTGAAGCTGCGGCACGAGCAACGCCGCCAGCGAAGGCTGCCCAGACTGGCGGGTTTCATCGACCAATCCCTCGGGACCCCGGAGCAGCGCAGAGAGGTCGTCACGCAACGTCGGAATCTGCTCGAGACTCGTGCGGAGCACCTGCAGGTCTCGCGCGTTTCCGCCCATCTGCGTGAGTCGCCCCACCGTGCGCTCGAGGTCTCGGATACCCTTGAGCGTCTCGCGGATCGTTCCGAGCAGGAAGGGTTGCGCCAGGAAATCCGCGATCAGCGCCTGACGCTCACGCAAAGCAGCAAGGTCACAGAGCGGATGCAGGATCCAGTCGCGCAGCTTGCGCGCGCCCATCGGCGTGAGCGTGCGGTCGAGGCAGCCGAGCAAGCTCGTGTCGCGTCCGCCGCCCCGGCTCTCTACCAGCTCGAGATTCGCCTGAGTGGCGGCGTCCACGATCATGAACTGGCTGTTGCGATAAACAGTCAGCCGATTGACGTGATTCAGCGAACGCCGCAGTTCCTTGAGGTACTGCACGATTGCGCCGGCTGCCGCAATCGCCGCCGGCATTTCCGTGCAACCAAAGCCATCCAGCGACTGCACTTTGAAATGGTCGCGGAGAATGAAGTAAGCCTGGTCAGCCAGGAACGTGTATCCATCCCTCGGTTGGACACGAGCGATGTCGCGGTAGCGAAAGGCCTGGTCCTCCGCGGCGATAACCTCGCTTGGGCGAACGCGCGCGATTTCGTCGAGCAGCGCATTATCATCCGCGACTTCCGTGAGGCGGAAATCGCCGGTGGTGAGATCGAGAAAGGCGAAGCCGTGTCCGCCTTTTTCGCCGGGATGAATCGCCGCGAGAAAGTTGTTCCGCTTCGCGTCGAGCATCTGGAGATCGGCGACGGTCCCCGGCGAGACGATGTGGGTCACTTCCCGCTGCACGATCTGGCCCGGCTTTGGCTCACTTACCTGATCGCAAATCGCCACCCGCCTTCCGGCCTGCACGAGCTTGCGGATATAGCCCTCGTGCGAGTGATGCGGGATGCCGCACATCGGGATGTTATTCCGCTTCGTCAGCGCGATGTTGAGAATGCCGGCCGCCTCCTTCGCATCTTCGGCGAAGAGCTCATAGAAATCCCCGAGACGAAAGAGCAGCAATGTATCACCCGGCAAAGTGCGCCGGATGCCGTAATACTGCTGCATCATCGGAGTAAGCGTTTCGGCCATCGGCCGGCCACCGTAGCGACCGAAATCCGACGGGCAAGCCGCGCTCCCGATAGACGCAACATTTCGCCTCCGAATCGTGTCCAATCGTTAATATAACAGCCGCTTGATAAGAAGGTCGCCCAGCGTAAGGTGCCGGACCTTTTTTCATGCGTCCCTGGCTCCTCGCCTTTACCTTCGCCTTCCTGCTTGGCTGCATCTCTCTCGCCCAGCAGGCTTTTCCCGGCAGTGCGCCGGTAACTTTCACCTTTCGGGAAACGCTGAAGGACAAGGCCGTTCCTGATCCGGATACCTTGCCTTCCGAACAGGCTTACATCATTGGCACCGAGCGCACGCTGAACATCCAGGGAACCGCGCCGCTCACTGATTTCGACATTAGCGAACTCGACGAGTTTAGCCCTTACGGGATCACGATCGGAGACTTTGATTCGTCTCAAATCTCGGGGCTTCAAGGCAGGTTTAGTGACGACGAGAACTACGTCGCTGAACTTAGCCGCACCGTAATTGTTCCCATCATGGAACTGAATTACGACGGCGACGAAGTGCAGGTCGGGCAAATCAGCCTCAACTGGAACACGACGCGTGTTCTGTTCACGGTAAACATCGATAACATAAACCAGATTCTCACCGGGATCGAATATACCGTCGCGGCCGACTTTTATCGCGAGCGGGACGAAGCAATCGATGCCGAAGACTTGCTGGCGGGGTTCAATTTCGGGCCTTTCGCGTTCAATTTCCGAACGGTTTACACGGTCGGCACCGCTTCTTTTTCGAGCGACGACCGGGTTTCCGAACTCTTGTCCGACGTCACGCTGGAGGGCGCGATCGACTATGTGCCTCCGACCGCAGCGATCACGCAGATCCTGGGCAACGGCGAGCCAATCGTGGGAACCACGACCGCCTCCGAGACGGTGACGATCGTCGGGACCGCCGCGGATACTCGCGAGATCAAGAAGCTGAACTCAACCCAGGTATTTCCTGGCGAAGTCGATACCGTGGAAGTGCAGGTCGGGACGAAATTGGCGCCGGGGGCGTTTGTGTCGGTGGACGTGAATGGCTCGAGCTGGGTTCTTCCCAATGTCCAACTCGCGCCAGGGGATAACTTCATCGTCGTCCGCGCCACAGACGTGCATGGAAACGTGACGACAACCGCTCAACGCAAAATCACTTTCCTGACGAAAGGGACGATCGATGTCACCGCACACGCCTCCGGATTCCCGGCCGGTCCGTCGGTGTTAGCAGGCACGGTCTCAGCGGGTTTCCTCACGACGGAATCTAAAAAGATCACCGCTTTGACTGATGGCGCGTTGGCGACCACGTCGGTGAAGAACGTCGTTGCCGGGCAGCAATACACGATCACCGCGACGCCGGCTCTGGGCGCCGTTTTCAATGGATGGTCGGCCACCCTCGACGGCGCAGATTACTTCACGTCGGTGGATGAAAAGCTTACCTTTGAAACGAAGCCAAATCTCGTTCTGAAGGCGGAGTTCGTCCCGAATCCATTCGATCCGGTCTTCGGCACTTACCACGGGCTCGTCACCGGCGATAACGCGGCGGAGCGCGGCACCTTCAAAATCGCGATCGTCAAGACGGGCGCGTTTACAGGGAAAGTAACGGCCGGTGCCGTAAGCCTTCCTCTGCGCGGCAAGGTTCTCGGCAGCGGGCGCTGGGAAGGCGTCGTGAAAACGCGGACCGGAGAATACCACGCGGCGTTTCAACTCAACGTGAGCGGCGCGGGAAATCGTGATCTCACGGGCACGCTCACTGGTGGCGGGCTGACCGCGGACATTTCGGCAGATCTCAACAACTGGCGAAAACCTCGCAAGAACGACTTGGGCAATCTCGCGACCGAGTATGCCTCCACTTATAACGTGGTGCTTACACCTCCGGGGCCTTCGGATCCGCTTCCCGCAGGTCGTGGCTACGGACGAGTAACGATCAGTCCGCTCGGCGCGGTAAAGTTCGTCGGCAAGCTTGGCGACGGAACATCGGTTTCATCCAGCGCGACCCTCGTGAAGAAAGTTACGGGCGCCATTTTCTTCCCGTTCTTTTTCCCGCTCGATAAAGGAAAGGGGAATATCTCGGGCAAGGTGACCTACGATGCGCAGCCCGAATCCGATCTCACGGCCAATCTCGACTGGAGTGAGCCCGCGACGACCAAGGTGGAACCGCAATCTTTTGCGGGCCAAGTCGCGCTCACCGGTTCGCGCTACACCGCGCCGGCCCCAGGCGGGTTCGTGATCCTGGGCGCGGTGAATGGAAGCGGAAAAGTGCAGTTGATTTTGCCGGCTTACACGGTGCCCGCAACTCCACCGGCGACCCCCTCAAACGTCAGCGGCAACGCCACGCTCAATCCCGAGACGAACCTCGTCGTGGCCGATGCGGCGATTACGGCGGCGTTTTCTTTTAAGATGAAAGTCACGCCGAAGACCGGCTTGTTCTCGGGCTCTATAAAGGATCCGCAATTGAACAAGACGCTCCCGTTTGCAGGAGCGCTCGTGCAAAAGGCGAATGGCGGGCTGGGCCTCGGGGGCGGCGTATTCACCCGTGGGAACAAGACGGGTGCGATCGTCTTCGGGCCACAGTAACAGCGGAAGGACCTGCTTGCGACGGGAGAAACTGCACCGCGGCCTCTCTCAATTAGCTCCTGCAATTGTGCTTCTCGCGCTCGGAGAATTTCTCGTTACGGGCCGGAGGCCCATGCTCCCTTAGTTTCCCTCTGGACTGCGCTGGCGCGTTGATCCATCGACAGCACGCATGAATGCGCCCTCGGAGCCTCGCCGATTGTCCGACCTTACCCCGCAGCAGCGGAAGAGCGGTTTTGCCGCGTGGCTGGGATGGATGTTCGACGGCCTCGACATGCATATCTACACGCTCGTGGCCGCGGCGTTCGTTGCGATGCTCGTGTTCTCGGACAAACTCGCAGAGGACTTCGGCAAGTTCGACGCGGACCGTGACGGCGCGCTTTCCAGCACCGAGTGGAAGGTCGACCCCGCCGTTTTTACCGCGGTCGATCACAACAAGAACGGAGCGATCTCGCGCGATGAATATGACGTTTACGAAGCGCGGAATCTCACGAGCGACGCGGGAGTAAAGCAGAAGGCTTCGTGGATTCAGGCGGCGTTCCTGATCGGCTGGGCGTTTGGCGGCGCTTTCTTCGGGCGACTGGGCGATCTCCTCGGGCGCAGTCGCGCGCTTTCCCTCACGGTGCTGACTTATGCGCTCTTCACCGGCCTTTCGTTCTTCGCGCAAACGTGGTGGCAGTTGATGGCGTTCCGGTTTCTCGCAGCACTCGGCATCGGCGGTGAATGGGCGGTCGGTTCCACCTTGCTCGCGGAGACCTGGCCGAAGCGCTGGCGGCCCTGGACGGCTGCGGTGCTGCAAACAGGCGTGAACATCGGTGTGATCGTGGCGTGCCTTGCCGGCTTCCTGATGGGAGGCTCGCATCCGAAGTGGATCTTCCTCGTCGGCGTGCTGCCCGCGGTGCTCGTGTTTTACATCCGCCGACACGTGCCGGAGCCGCCCGCGTGGGAAGCTGCGCATGCCAATGCGCCAAAGCCGAGCGTGGCCGATCTATTCCGGGGCCCGACGAAAAGGATCACCCTGGTGAGCATCGGCATTTGCGCCTTTTCGCTCACCGCGTGGTGGGCGTTCATGTTTTGGCAGGCGCAACACGTGCGCGGGTTGGAGGCGGTCAAAGCAATGGCCTCGGAGGACCGGGATAAGCTCGTGGCCACGACGTTCGCCCTGATTATTGGCGTGAGCATCGTTGGAAACTTTGTGGCGGCATGGCTGGCGCAACGCTTCGGATACAAGGGCGCGATCGTGCTGATGTTCGGCGGCTTTATCGTCACGATGACCGGCGCATTTGGTCTCGATCATTCGCTCTTTGCGTTGACGAAATTCTGGCTTCCGGCGGTTGGGTTTTGGAGCGGGGTCTTCGGCCTCTTCACCATGCTCCTGCCCCCGCTCTTCCCCACCCTCCTTCGCACCACGGGCGCGGGATTTTCTTACAACATCGGGCGGGTCGCTGCGGCGGCCGGCACCGTATTCGCGGCGAGCCTCACCCCACGGGGTGATTTCCAGCGCACGCTCCTCTACGTCGGCTTCCTTTATGTCCCGGCAATCCTCTTCACTTTGATGCTGCCGAATCCCGAGGAGGCCGAGAGGGCCTGATGCGGCTGCTCTTTGTCAGCAACCTCTTCCCCGATCAGGCGGAGCCTTACCGAGGGCTCGATAACGCGACTCTTCTGCACGCCCTGCGAGATCGCGCCGAAATCCACACGCTCGCCCTGCGGCCGATATTGCCGTGGAAGCGTCGCGGCTGGATCGCGCGAGCGGAGGATGCAGCATTGCGGCCGCGCTATCAGCGAGTGAGTTACATCCCGCGGTTCGGGCATCGCTGGAATCACATGCTGTATGCGCGCTCGATGCGGCGGGCGTTTGCGGAGATGCAGCAAAGGACGCCATTCGATGCGGTGCTGGCGTCCTGGCTATATCCGGATTCCTGCGCGGTTGCCCGGCTGCTGGATAGATCGTCGACTCGTTTCGTTGCGATCGCGCAGGGGACGGACGTCCATCATTACCTGAAGATTCCAACTCGGCACACGGTGATTACGGAAGAACTGCGCCGGGCACAGGCGATCATCACCCGGAGCGCGGACCTCGCGCGGTTGCTGGAGGAAGCGGGCGTAGCGCGCGAGAAACTGCACCCAATTTACAATGGGGTGGACCTCGATCGCTTTCATCCACCAACCAGCGCGCAAACGTCCGAAGCACGCGCTGCAATGGGACTGCCACCCGATGTGCCCGTGGTCCTTTTTGTGGGCAATTTCCTGCCGGTGAAGAATCCTGCGCTGCTCCTTTCCGCGCACGCATTGATCACTCGCGAGGCAGAACTTCGCGAAACGCGGCTTGTTCTCGTCGGAGGGGGGCCTCTCGAATCGGAAATGCGCGCGCAAGTTTCCGCGGAGGGCATGGGCAGTCGTGTCATCTTCGCCGGACGGCGGAATTCGGAGGGCGTTGCCCAAGCGATGCGAGCGGCAAACGTTTTGGCCCTATCGAGTTGGAATGAGGGGGTGCCGAATGTGATCCTCGAGGCATTCGCATCGGGACTGCCGGTGGTCGCCACGCGAGTGGGAGGGATTGGCGAAGTGCTGACCTCGGATACTCTCGGCGCCTTGATCGCTCCCGGTGACGTCGACGCCTTTGCGAAAGCGCTTTGGACCGCTTTGATTTCTCAAGCTGATGCCGATCAGATCGCCGCTCACGGGCGCACCTTCAACTGGAGACGAACGGCTGATGAATACACAGGCCTCATAGCTCCTTCGACGCAAGAACTTCCAAGATAGCTCCCCATCACGGGAGGACGCTCCAAGCTGCTGCGGGACGATGAGATAGAGCCGATCGACACCTTCCCGCGGCTCTTACGGACAGCGCATCGCGTGTTGATCCGGTGTTAGCAACTTTTGCAAGGAGCGCATCCCAGCGTCGATGCGGTCCTCGCAACTCCTGCGAAGAGCGCATCCAGCGTTGATTCAATTCCTGGAGCCCGGCACAGGCGAGCTCAGTTGAAAGCCTATCTCTGAATCTCTCGCAAATCTCTCGCCAAGGTACCCTTGGCACGAGGCCAGAAGGTAACCTACGGGAAACCCGCAACGATTATTCGCTTGCTGTGACGACCGCTTCGGAGACCATGCTGAAAGCTCTGTCTGGCACCGTCCGCTGGCGCGCCGTAGCGCCGTGAGCCTGGCGAGAGTTTACAGTTTTTCCGCCTTCCTCGCCATTTGATGAACTCCAACGGCTTGCTGCAGAAGCATTGGTTTCAGGTGAGCGTTCATTTCCTCCTGGACGCACTGATCTTCGTGCTTTGCTACACCGTCGGCGCGCACGTTGTCTTCGAGCTGTGGTTCAAGGAGGACTCGTGGCAGGTCATTCAAAACTACGCCCTCAGCTTCGGCGTAGCGGCGGCGGCGTTTTCCTCGTTCGTCTACATCAGCGGGCTCTACACCTCCCATAGCCTCAACCGCAGCGCCTACCGGCGCTTCTTTGTTCTCGGCTTTTGCGTGATCCTCGCGGCGCTCGTGTTCCTGGG
>CBHXZU010000129.1:0-11102 GCA_966125105.1 uncultured Prosthecobacter sp. | reverse complement strand
AAAGTGTTACCCATGTCCTGAGCCGCGAGTGTTACCCATGTCTTGACCGCGCCGGGCGCCGGGCAACTTCCAACGTTCAACGTGCAACGTCGAACGTCCAAGTGGATGTTTGCGCCTTCGGCGGTGGACTTTGAGGCAGGAAGCGAGCCGTCCATTTGAGGACGCTATTTGATCGTCTGGAGGTATTGCCAGATGGCCTCGAACTGCGGGACGGCCTTCCCTTCGAGCACATCCGTGAGCTGGGTCGATTGGTAATCCTCGCTGAATTTCGGCATCTTCGTCTCCGGATCCAAACGCAGCGGATTCAGCATCCACCGGTGGAAGTAGCCTTTGCGCAGACGTTGCGGGGAATAAGCGAGGTTGATTCCGGGGGCTTCAAACACCGCGGTCGGCGCTTGGTCTTTAATCCCGTGGCATTGCACGCAATTGAATCCGCCATCTGCGCTGACTAGCTTCTTGCCAGTCTCCGCAGTCGCGGCGGCGGGCGCGGGTTCCGGGGGCAAATCGACCAGCGGCAGCCCGTGCATATACGAGAGACCGTTGGCGATGCCGCCGGCCGGACCACCAAAGCCCGGCATCCGCGAGGCTAGCCACGGCCGCGGCTTGAACCCTTGGGCCCCTGCGATCATCGCCGCCATGTAGCCCGTCTGCAGCTTTTCCCCAAACCACGTGAGCGGCGGAATTGCTTGCGGCGGCACCGTCGCGCCTTCCGGAGCCTGTTCCGGCGCGGGCGCGCTGCTCATGAGAGCCGTCACTTCCTCTTCGACGGCATGGAAGACGCTCGGGTCGGCGTCGATCGCGTGGCACGCCTTGCAGTTCAGGAACTTGATCTGGCGCGCCGCGTATTCGGTCACATTATCTTGCTTGAGCGAGCCCAGGCCGGTCTGGAGGAAAGCGACGAGCGCCTCGCGCTGTTCCTTCGTCCAACCGAAGTCCGGCGCTTTTTCCGACTTTTCCGCCAGGCACCCATCCGCGGGTTTCTTGAGCAATGCCGTCAACGGCGGAGCCGTGAACGTGCTCTTTTCCAAGCCGGTGTGGCAGTTCGCGCATCCCGCGCTGGCCGCGAGTTCCTTGCCTTTCGCCGCGTCACCGGGAACCGCCTCGAAATCCTTTTGCGACTTCGTGATCAGGAATGAAGAAAGCGCCGCCGCCTCGGCATCAGTGAGTCGGAAGTTCGGCATCCGGATGAACGGGCTGTGCATCGCGGGCATCTTCAGGAACTCCGCGAGCGCTGCCGTCTGATACTTCCCACGAACGTGCGCCAGCGGGATTCGCTTGTGCTCGTCCTCACCCATGTAATCCGGCGCGGTGTGGCAGCCCACGCAACCGAGGGATCCAAAAAGCCCGCCGCCAACGGCCGCCTTTTCCTCATCGATCTTTGCTTCAGCCGGTTTGCCGAGCGTCGCTAGGTAAGCCGCAATATGCCCCGCCTGCTCTTTGGTCACGGGCAGGTGAGGCATGCGCGCATCGGGGCGAACGGTGCGCGGATTCTGGATCCACGCCGCCATCCACTCCGGCTTAAAACGCGCCCCCGCTTCGAGAAGGTCCGGCGGCGTCATCATGAGTTCGCTCATGCCCGTTCCATCCTTCGGAACGAGATCGCCGGCATCGTGGCAGGAGGCGCAGTGCCGCGTGGCGAAAAGCATGCGTCCTTCCCGGAGCTGCGTGCCTTTCTTCACCGCCGGTTCCACCACATGGCTCCAGGCACTCGCCGGCACCGGCTCACGAGGGAACTCCTTGCTCGACCAATCAAAGCGCAGTTGCGCGTCCTGCTCGCCGTCCCCGCTGTATTCGATCACCACGGGGTTGGCGCCTTTATTGAGCTGCACCGTCTTGTCCGCGTACTGCGCGGCCGAGGCACCCGCCGCATCGAGGATCTCCTGGCCATTGATCGAAACCTTCACCTGTCCGCGCACCTCGACGATGAACGTGTATTCCGACCGAAGTGGAGAATCGATGTCGCCCTTGAATGTTGCCTTGAATGGCCCTGCGGGCACGAAGGGCGTGGGCGCGCTGCCCTTTGGCACGTAAAGCGCGACAAAGCGTTCTGCGCGGGAATCAGTGGACCCGCCCGCGGTGAAGGTCACCGCGACGCCAGGATCTTTCGTCACCTTCGCTTGCGCGAACAATGCCGGTGCAAAGAGGGACGAAAGAATGAACGCGAAGAGGATACGCATGTAGTTTGGGAATACGAAACGACGGCAAAGACCGTCAACGGCGCAAGCCGCCCGCTTCCGCGGGCGCCGCCGGTGCGGGCGCAGGCGCGGGTGCTTGCTGAGGCACTGGAACCGCCACGGGCGGCGCCGCTGGTGCTGCGGTGGGCCCGCGCTCCGCGACGATCATCCCGGGGTTGTTTGGCAAATGCTGATCGCCTAACCCGACGGCCAAACACGGCCGTGGCGCCGAGGAGAGCGCCACCTCGAGATCCGGCTGTTTATATTTGGCGAAGAGTTCGACGGGCTTTCCTTCGCGGCCCCAGAGCCGAATCGCCCATTGCGACGGATCGAAGTATTTAAACGGAATCCCGCTCGGGTCCTGCACGATGGCGCGGCTGCGCGAGAGGATCCAATCGCGGATCTTCGAAAAGCCAGCCTCGTGCGGCAGGTAACTCGCGGCTTTCAGCAGCGACTGGCCGCGTCCGAGTTTCTCACAAAAACGGAGCACGCCCTCATGCGCGCCGAGTCCGCCATTTGAGATGTCGCCGCAGAAGTAATAAAGCGTCTGTTGCCCGCCACCTCGCGTAAACTTGATCCGCGCGCCCGGCGTGCCCTTCCCACCGCCCATCACGATCGCGCCGGTGCGATCGCATGAAACGAGCGCCACTTCGGTGATCGTCGAACCCGCCCGGGCGAGCAGGATTTCGATCACCGGCAGGATGCCCGTGAAGTGCTGCTGTTTGATATCCACGCGCAGGTCTTGCGTAATGAAGAAGCTCCAGCTCAGCAGCGATGTGAGCGATTTGCGCAGCCCCGCCAGCGCGAGCGGCAGATCCTCGGGAGGGACGGTGCTCGGATCGGCCACCTGGCCGACCGGCTCCTTGGCGCAGAGCACGTAAGTGCCCGCATTCGGGAAAAGCGCCTGCGCGTAAAGAATGTCCGGCCCGCTGAAAAAATAGAAGACCGGCAGCGGCGAGTTGTGGATCGCGCCGAGGCTCACCGGCGCCCACGCGCGAATCTTTTGCATCTGCCGCGCTTCGCTTTGTCCCCAACCCTCGTCCATTTGCTTCGCGTGCATCTTCCACGCGGGAGTCTGCGAGAAATTGGCGAGGTCGGTGCCGTTTAGTGGCAACCCGGCGAGGAACCGCGCGGTTGCATTTGGATCTTCAGCCAGTCCCGTGACCACGAGGGCCAACAACAGAAGGAAGTTCTTCATTTCAGGCGCCTTTCGGAGAAGTGAAACACAATCAAGCCCGCGAGCAAAGTCGCAAAGCCCCACGCAGATTCGCTCGGGTGCCGTTTTAGGACGTGCGCGAGCATCCACCCCATAATAGTTAGATAAATCAGGGGCGTGAATGGGTAACCCCAGGCTTTCACCGGCCGCGGTAGGTCTGGCTCGTGATAGCGCATCACAAAGACACCGAGCACGGTGAGGAAGGAACAGAGCGTGATGGTGAAGAGCACGTAGTTCAGCACGCTCTCGAAGGTGCTCGAAAGAAGCAGCACGGCGACGATCGCCGTCTGCGCTAACGTCGCCACGATGGGGAGTCCCTGGCGATTGACGCGCGCGAATGGGCGCAAGCCGCGGTGGTCCTCTCCCATGGTGCAGAGGACGTGCGGTCCGACCCACTGCATGGCGCCCAAGTGCGAGAGCAATCCCAGTGAGATGAGCAGCCCCACGAGTTTGCCGCCGCTATCGCCGAAGCCATGCTGCGCCGCGATCAGTCCAGCCTCCACTTCATTGCTCAAAGCAGGAGCCGGCGCGAGCCGAAGGAATGCGCCGTTCACCAGGACGTAGAGGATCGTCACGATGATCGTCCCAATTCCCATCGAGAGCGGAACGATCCGCGAAGGGTTCTGCACCTGTCCGGTCACGTAAACCGACGCATTCCATCCCGCATAAGCATACATCACCCAGGCGAGGCTCACCGCGAATTGTGGCGTGATCATTTGCGCCAGATCACCGGGTTGCGGCGCGAGCGAGCTGCCCTGGCCCGGTATGCTCCAGCCAGCGATGATCAAGACGGAAAGCAGCAGCACCTTGAGCGATGTCGCGGTGTCCTGGAACCACGTCCGCACACGCTCGCTCCCGACCATGATGATCGTGATCACCGCCACCGCAGTCCCTGCAGCGTACCCGATGCCGATCGAGGGCCAGACACGGTTTATGTACGTGCCAAAGGCCATCGCAGCCAAGGCGACGGGCGCGGCAAAACCCGCTGTGACCGACGCCCACCCCGCCAGGAATCCCACGGCAGGATGATAGACCCTCGAAAGAAAGTGGTATTCCCCTCCGGAGCGCGGCAGCGAAGCCGCGAGCTCGGAATAAGCGACGCCGCCGCAAAATGCGCAAATCCCGCCTACGAGCCAAAGCAGCAGGATCGTGAATGGCTGCAACCCCGCGCCGATTTGAAACCCCACGCTCGTGAAAACGCCCGTCCCAACCATGTTGGCGATCACGAGGCACGTCGCGGTGTAGAGCGACATCGAGCGCGAACCATCCTCCGGCATCCGCGCAAACAAGCATCCCCGTGGGCGTAAGGAAAGGCCCTGAATACCTCCGCGTCCCGATTTCAGCGCGATTCCCGAGTACGCCCATGCCACAGCAAACGAAGAAACCGCGGCCCCAACGCCCAAAACAGAGTCAGAGCAAACAGCCCGGCGAGGAGAAGCAGATGACCCCGAGGCCGGAGTTCATTCGCGAAAGTTACCGCGGCAGTGGAAAGCTCGAAGGGAAAATCGCGTTGATCACCGGTGGCGATAGCGGCATCGGGCGCGCCGCCGCGGTGGCGTTTGCCCGCGAGGGCGCCGATGTAGCGGTCATCTATTTAAACGAGCATGCCGACGCCGAGGAGACGCAGCGCCTGATCGAGGAGGAAGGCCGGCGCGCTTTGCTCATCGCGACCGACATCGCGAAGGAGTCAAACTGCGTAAAGGCCGTGAAAAAGACCGTGAAGAAGTTTGGCCGCATCGACGTGCTGATCAACAACGCCGCCCAGCAGTATCCCAAGAAGAGCATCGAGGAGATCACTGAGAAGCAGCTCGATCAGACTTTCCGCGCCAACATCTACGCGATGTTCTTCCTCACGAAGGCCGCGTTGCCGCACATGGGCGAGGGGAGCTCGATCATCAATACGACGTCCGTCACCGCGTATCGCGGTAGCCCGCAGTTGCTGGATTATTCCACGACCAAAGGCGCAATCGTCAGCTTCACCCGCTCACTGGCACACTCGCTGGTGGACAAGAAGATCCGCGTGAATGGCGTCGCTCCCGGCCCCATCTGGACCCCGCTAATTCCCGCCACATTCCCCGGAGAAAAAGTGGAAAAGTTCGGCTCCGACGTCCCGCTCGGCCGCGCCGGACAGCCCTCCGAAGTCGGCCCGTGCTACGTGTTTCTAGCCAGTGAGGATGCTTCCTATATGACGGGGCAAGTCTTGCATCCGAACGGCGGAGAAATTGTGAATGGGTGAGGTGGGGAAACACTAAAGACTTAAAACTAAACACTGAAGCCAAAGCGCAGTGGCAACGTTCAGTGGGCGGTGGTGTTTAGTTTTTGGGGTTTCGTCTTTCGTTTTCCCCTGCCATCCGTCCCGGCCGCGCTAATCAACCCCCGTGACAACGATTCAGCATCGAAGTCCCGGCGCTTCCCCATCCCTCCTTAATCCTGCCCTTAAACGCTTCTTCCCGCGCGACCCCGCACGCGTGAGGTGATCGGCAACCGTATACGCTGCATACCATGGAGAGGATTGCCGCCAGCGAAGCACCAACCAGCGACTGGCATGCGTCCGAGTTTGCCGCCGTCGTGCAGGCAGAAAAATCGGACGCGACGCAGGGCTTGTCTCCCGAGGAGGTCGCCCACCGCCTGCAACAGCACGGCCCAAACGCCCTTCCCGAAGCAAAACGACGCTCGATCTGGCCGGTGATTCTGCGACAGTTCGCCAGCCCGCTCATTTACATCCTCTTCGTCGCGGCGGGCATCGCGTTCGCGCTCGGCAAGCACGACGACGGCACCGTCATCCTCGTGGTGGTGTTGCTCAATTCGATCATCGGCGTCTTCCAGGAGAACCGCGCCGAGCGTTCGATGGAAGCGCTGCGCAAGCTCTCCGCCCTGCACGTGCGCGTGGTGCGCAATGGCGAGGAATTGATGATCGAGGCCCGCGATCTCGTGCCGGGCGATATCATGCTCCTCGCCGCAGGCGACGCCATTGCCGCCGATGGACGTCTGCTTGAAGTCGCGGCACTCGAAGTCGCCGAGGCTGCGTTGACCGGCGAATCGCTGCCCGTGAGCAAAACGCTCGCACCGCTGCCGCAAGACACCACGCTCGCGGATCGCACCAACATGGTCTACGCCGGCACGCACATCGCAGCCGGACGTGGCCGCGCGATCGTGGTGGCTACCGGTCAGCACGCGGAAGTTGGCAAGATCGCCGATCTGACCGCCGCAGCCGTCGAACCGAAAACTCCGTTGGAGCAGCGGCTCGATCAATTCAGCCGCTGGCTGGTGGTTCTCGCCGTGGCGCTGTTTGGCGCAGTCGTCGGGCTCGGCCTGCTGCGCGGTCTGCCCTTCACGGAGGTATTGATGGTGGCGATCAGCCAGATGGTCTCGCTCGTGCCGGAAGGTCTGCCTGTCGCGATGACCATCGCGCTCGCCGTGGGAATGCAGCGAATGGCTGCCCATGGCGCGATCGTGCGTCGGCTCGCCGCCGTGGAGACGCTCGGATCCACCACGGTCATCTGCTCCGACAAAACCGGGACGCTCACGAAGAATGAGATGACCGTCTCCGCCGTGTGGGTGCCGAAAGGCGGCACGCTTGAGGTGAGCGGTGTGGGCTATGCGCCCGAAGGAAAACTCGAGGCAAATGGCGGCAATGGATCCAACGACGAAAGCGGCCTGCGTTCCCTGTTGGAAGCCGCCGTGCTATGCAATGACTCGAAGCTGCTCCCGCCGGACGCGGAGGAAAACCGCTGGCGCCCGCTCGGCGATCCTACCGAAGCCGCGCTCCTCACGCTCGCGCAGAAGGGCGGTGTGGAAGTCGAGAAGTTGCGCCACGCGCAATCGCGCTCCGCAGAAATCCCCTTCGATTCCGGAACGAAACTCATGGCGACGCAGCATGCCAACGGCGGCGAGCCGCGCGTGTTGTTAAAGGGCGCTCCAGAAGCGCTGCTGCCCCTTTGTTCCAGCCTGCGCCGTGGAGGAGAGTCCGCGGCCATCGACGAGCCTGCGCAAAAACAAATCCAGGATGTCAGCGCGCAGTTCGCCGACCGCGCGCTTCGTTTGCTCGCCTTCGCGGAAGTGCCCGGAAGCACGATCGAGCCCGGAAAAGATTTCGCGCAATTCTCCGGTCGCGCCGTCCTGCTCGGACTCGTCGGTGAAATGGACCCGCCTCGTGATGAGGTGCGCGATGCCGTCGCCGTGTGCCGCGATGGCGGCATCCGCGTGGTCATGGTCACGGGCGATCACAAGGCCACGGGCCTCGCCATCGCGCGCTCGCTGGGAATCGCAAAGGACGGTGATCGTGCCGTAGACGGCCTCGAACTCGAGAAGCTCCCGGAGGACCAACTCCGCTGCGGGCTAAAAGACATCTCCGTCTTCGCCCGCGTGCAGCCCGCGCAGAAGCTGCGCATCGTCGAAGCATTCCAGTCGCAAGGCCACGTCGCAGCCATGACCGGGGACGGCGTGAACGATGCGCCTGCGCTTGCCCGAGCCGACGCCGGCGTGGCCATGGGCATCACCGGCACCGAGGTCGCAAAAGGCGCGGCGAAGATCGTCATCACCGACGACAACTTCACCACGATCGTGCGCGCCGTGGAGCAGGGGAGGCTCGTTTACAGCAACCTGCAAAAGGTCCTCCTCTTCCTCTTCGCGACCTCGTTCGACGAAGTCATCCTCGTCCTCGGCGCGCTTGTGCTGGGACTGCCTTTGCCGCTCACCGCATCGCAAATCCTCTGGATCAACCTGGTCACCGAGGGAGTGATTACCGTGAATCTCATCATGGAGGGACTCGAGGGCAACGAGATGAAGCGCCAGCCCACGAAACCCGGCTCATCGCTTTTCACGCCGATGATGATCCGCCGCCTCATCCTCCTCGGCGGCATCGCCTCCGTTCTGGGCCTCGGCTTCTTCTGGTGGCGCACCTCTACCGTGCCGTTTGCGCAAGCGCAGACCGAGACATTCACGCTCGTGGCGATCTGCCAGTGGTTCAACGTCATGAACTGCCGCAGCGAAACCGCCAGTGCCCTCAACCCCGCCGCCTTCACCAACAAGTGGCTCGCCGGCGGCCTCCTCCTCGGCGTGATCCTGCAATTCCTGGTCATCTACACCCCCGCCCTCGGCAAAATCTTCCACACCACCCCGATCGCCCCAGAGAACCTGCTGCTCGTCACGCTCGTCGCGAGCGGAGTGCTGTGGGCGGAGGAAATCCGGAAGCTTGTCGCGAGAAGAAGAGCGCCAGTGAGTTCGTGAGCCGCGACGCGGACGCGTTATTTCAACGTCCAACGTCCAACGTCCAACGTCCTAGTGGATGCGCGCGCCTTCGGCGATCGAGAATCGCCAACAAAGCCGAGGCTGAGCGGCGACAAACGCAAGGAACGACGATCTCCAGGTCGTCGGGGAGGGATCGCGGGTGCGGAGCGGGGGAGTTGCGAAAACCTCAGAAGCTACGTTTGTGGGTCGCTTTGCCCCCGCACCGACGCAACAGCGCCGTAATCGGAAGCCTTCCCGTTACAAATCGCCGAAAGCGCAAACTCCACCCTTGGACGTTGGACGTTGAGCCGGGCGGAGAAAACTGCGCCATCCACTCAGCGCGAAGTTCGCCCGGCGTAACGTTGAACGTTGGAAGTTGACCTACTTCCTCTTCCCATACGCCTTCGCCAAAAGCGTCATCGGGTGCGCAATCTCCACATCGCTCCCCGTCGCCCGCACCCCCGCCTCAAGTTGCACCGAGCATCCCGGATTGCCGTTGGCCACGCACTTCGCCTTGGTCTTCTCGATGTTGTCCATCTTGCGATCGAGCAGTTTCGCTGACATCTCCGGCTGGGTGATGTTGTAAACCCCCGCGCTTCCGCAGCACCACGACGACTCCGGTAATTCGATCAGCTTCAGCCCCGGGATCATCTTCAGTAGTTCCCTCGGTTGGCGCGTGATCTTCTGTCCGTGGCAAAGGTGGCAGCTCTCGTGATACGTCACCTCGAGCGGCTTGCCGTCTTCGGCGAGCGAATGCGTTGGCAGCACCATGCCAAGCGCGAAGAGAAACTCGTGCACGTCCTTCACCTTTGCCGACCACTCCACCGCGCGTTCCGCGTAGGCCGGATCATTGTGCAACAGGTGATCGTAATGCTTCAGGTGCGACCCGCATCCGCCCGCGTTGCTGATGATCGCATCCAGTTCCGAGAGCGATCCCGCGCTGCGCTCCATCGCGTCGATGTTCCGACGCGCCATCTCCCGCGCCGTTTCCACTTCGCCATTATGACCGTGCAGCGAGCCGCAGCAGTGCTGCATACGGGGCGTTACCACTTCGCACCCATTGGCGAGCAGCACGTCCACCGTGTCGCGATTCACATTGGAGTAGGTGAGGTCCTGCACGCACCCCGTCAGCATCCCCACGCGTTTGCGCGCCCCTTGCTCCGGCGTCTCAATCTCCGCGATCAGGTCATCCGAAAAATCCGGCCGGATGCGCGGGGTCAGCGGCTCGAGTTCGCGCAGGTTCTTCGGCAGCATGCGCGTGAGCCCATATTTCCGCACCAAGGCCTCCATGCCGCTCGCCTGGTAGATGCGCAGGACGCGGCCGATGAGCCGCAACAGCCACGGACGCGTGAAGATTCCGCGCAGCGTGACACTTCGGATGAACGACCGTTTTTCGGTGTTCAAAATGCCCGACCGCTCGATGTCCGCCCGCGCCTCCTCAAACATCCGGGTGTAGTCCACGCCTGCCGGGCACGCCGTCTCGCACGCCAGGCAGCCGAGGCAGAAATACATCTCGTCGCCAAAGGCTTCCGTCACGCTCAGTCGCCCCTCGGCGACATTCTTCATCAACGCGATGCGCCCCCGCGGACTGTGGCGCTCGAGCTTCGTCGCGTCATAGGTCGGACACGTGGGGAGGCACATGCCGCAGTGAATGCACTGGGCGATCACGCCGAAATCGAGGTCCTTGAGGTAGACCGGTTTCGCGCCGGGCGCGGGCGGTAATGGAGCGTCGAAGGTAGGCGGATGCATCAAACTTGCCGCGGAGCCTGTGGCTCAAACGGGGCCGCGCGGCAAGGGGGAACACACGCGCCTACGTGGCTGCCGCACACGAAAATAGGCCCTATAGGTCTCATTCGACCCATAGGACCTATCACGGAACCGGCGCATGACGCTGACGCCGGCCGCAAAATCAAACCGGCCTAATCCACGTAGTGGCGTCGACCGTCGTTCCCGATGAAATACCGCTGCCCGTACCGATCCGCGTAGAGCCGCCGACCCCGGTAGCCGTCATCGTAGCGCGCATCGTAATAGCCTTCGCGATAAGCACGCTCGCGTTCGTGCCGGACCGCGCGTCCCGCCAGGTAGCCCGCTCCCGCTCCGATAGCCGCGCCCTTCAAAGCATCCTCACCGCGTCCGTGGATCGCCCCGCCAATGGCCGCCCCCGCCGCCGCGCCTGCTAAAGCAGTCTGCCCCGGCGTCTCACACCCCGTGAGTCCGATCGCGGCCGTCATCGCCACGGCCAAAATGGATATCTTCCAGCGCTTTGCGTTTGGCGCCGTCGGGGAAACCGGTGTTCGGCCAGGCAACATCTTCATCGTGCGGCTAAATCGCGCGGTTTTCGCGCCTTGCGTGTATTTTGAGAGGGCAGCGCATTTCTGAGTCCCGCCGCGCCGTCATCTCCGCTCATCCAAACCTCCGTCAATTCCGATCCGCGCCACAACAGCCGCAATCCCCACGGCAACAGATGCTCTCCGCGCGCAAAC
>CBHXZU010000128.1:0-11102 GCA_966125105.1 uncultured Prosthecobacter sp. | reverse complement strand
TGGAAATTAGCGAGTGGTGAACTCCATGGCAGGAACGGTTCTCAAGAGGGGTGTCTCCGGCGATGAATCTGTCGCGGGTGGCTCGGGGCTCCCTCAGTCGCTTAGACTCCTTCGGGATGACCCGGCTTTTCAAACAATGGCCGCGCTATCCCCTCTCCTCTCCTCGCCAAGCCGCACCGTGAAATGAAACGTCGCGCCGCGCTTGGGATTATTCTCCGCCCATAACCTGCCGCCGTGCGCGTTCACGATCGCGCGGCAGATGGAGAGTCCCATGCCGAGCCCTTGCGATTTCGTGGAGAAGAACGGATCGAAGATTCGATCGAGCATGTCCGGCGAAATCCCGGATCCGTAGTCGACGATCGAGACCCGCGCGAAATCCCCGCCGTCGCGCGCCGTCTCAATCTTCAGGCGACGCTCATCCACGGGAACTGCATGCATCGCGTCGCAGCCATTCATGATCAGGTTCAAAAGCACCTGCTGCAGTTGAATGTGGTCACCGCGAATCAATGGCAGGCCCGGCGCGAGCTCGATCGACACCGAAACATTCCGCGCCACCAGGTCGCTGCGAATGAGCATGAGCACCTGGTGCAGGTCCGCATTCAGGTCCCGCGCCTCGAGTTGCGCTTCCCCCTTCTTCACCATGTCGCGCATGCGGCCGATAATCTCGCTCGCGCGGCGATCTGCATCCGCGATGTCGCGCAGGATGTCGTGAATCTCCCCCACGCCACCCGACTCCAGGAAGCGCAAGCCGGCTTGCGCATTGCTCAGGATTGCGGCGAGCGGTTGTTTCAGCTCGTGAGCGATTGAGGCGGAGAGTTCGCCGAGCCGCGCGACTCGACCGGCATGCGCGAATTGAGCGTGCTGCGCGCGTTCTCGTTCGATCGCCTCGATGTGGCGGCGGTGTTTGCTCCGCAAATATCCCCACGCCACGCCCATCGCGGAACCAGCCAGGAGGAGCACGCCGCCTCCACGAAACCAGAGCGTTTGCCAGAAATGCGGCTGCACGATGAAAGCCATGCTCGCGACGGACGACCCCCAGCCGCCCCGGCCATCGGCCGCGCTGACGGAGAAGACATAGCGCCCCGGCGGGAGCGCATCGTAGGAAGCGCGCCGCTGCCCGTTCGTGATGACCCAATCGCGATCGATTCCCTCGAGCCGATGACGAAACCGCACCCACTCGCCGCCATGCAAGACCGGCGCGGTGTAGCTGACTTCGATCCGGTGCGGCCCAGGGCCGAGCTCAGGTTCCGCGCCTGCCTCGAGCAACCGGTTATCCACGCGAAACTCTTCAATGCGCGGCTGGGTTGGCGTCCTCGCATCCGTGCTCTCGAAGTTCCGGGGATCGATGATCGCGACCCCGCGAACCGTCGGGAAATACAAAAGCCCTTCCCTGGATTTCAACGCCAGCGGCGAGCGTCCGCTCACACATTGTTCCGCGAGCATGCCCTCGTTTCGATCGATGATCATCGGATGCACGTCGGTGGCCTTTCCATCCGCCACGGCCTCCAATTCGCCGCGATCCACCCGCATGATGCCGCGATTCGAGCCGAGCCACAGGCAGCCAAGGTCGTCTTTTACGATCTGCGAGATCACATCATCGGCCAGACCCTGCCGCGTCGTTATGTGCGCGAACTTCCCGTTCTTCATCCGCGCCAGTCCGCCGCCCAAGGTTCCAATCCAAAGCGTGCCGTCGGATTCACGCTGCATCGCAAGGACGCTCTTCGTGATCAATCCATCGCGTTCCCCCCAGGATTGCGTCACTCCGCGTTCCCAACGGAAGAGGCCACCGTAGCTCCCGATCCAGAGCACACCCGGCGATTCGGTCAGAATTGTCGTGATGCTGCCGCCGAAGGAGTTTCGATTTGCGATGCTGTGCACGCCGTCCGCATCCTTTCTCAACAGCGCGGAGTGGTAAGTGCCGATCCACAACGAATCGCCATCCACGCACAGGGCGCGCAGCGCTTCTCCGCGAATCGGAGGCTCGGCATAAGGCTTCGCCGGTTCGCCGTTCCGAAACTCGAGGAGGAGTTGTTCCCCTCCCGCCCACACGGTTCCGTTGCTTTCGGCGATTCCGCAATACGCGAGGAAGCCGCGCGGGATCGCGGGGCTCTCCACCTTCGTCAATTTGCCGCCCTCGAGCGTTTGGATTCCCGCGGAGTAGGTAATCAGCCAGATCTTGCCGGAAGCGTCCTGGGTCGCGGTGGAAACTCCGGCCATTCCAACAGGCGCGGCTACTTCAACGAACTCCACGACACGTTTTGTATAACGCGACAATCCGCCGGTCGCGGAGCCCGCCCAGATCGCACCGTGACGATCCACGAGCAACGCCCGCACGGTTTGCGCCTCGGATTCGTTCTCGCCCGCAATCGAAACGAACCGGTCGCCTTCCTTGCGGTAAATCCCCTTTCCCTGCGATCCCACCCAGACCCTGTCGTGATCATCGACGGCAATGGCGGTGAAACGCGCGTTGGGCAGTCCATCCGCCACGGCGAACTTCTTCCAAGCGTCGCCCTTCCACTGCCACACCTCCCCGTTTCCATAACCGGCCCAGACGGACCCCTCGGAATCGGCGGTCAAAGAATAGGCGTCCGCGGGGCGCGCTCCACTGCCCGGCTTTTCGAATCGCGAACCATTCCACTTCATCACTCCTTCGCCGAGCACAGCCGCCCAAACGGCGCCGGCGGAATCGACGGTCAGCGCGAGGATTTGCTTCGAAGGCATGCCCTCCATCTCACCGACGATTCGAAACACGCCGTCGCGCCAAAGCACGAGCGAGTCACTCGTTCCGAACCAGACACCGCCATTCCGATCCACGGCGATCGCGAGGATGTCGCCGACCGTGGGAAATCCTTCGCCGCCCCGGAAAGCGGTGAATCGGCCCTTCTCCCAGCGACTCACGCCTCCGCCCGTCGTTCCGACCCAAAGCGAACCCGTCGAGTCTTCGGCAAGCGAAGACACTCGGACCGAGCTCAAGCCATCCTGCAAACCGAAGTGCCGGAAGCGCACGCCATCGAAACGGGCGAGGCCGCCATTCGTGCCCACCCAAAGAAAGCCGTCCCGCGTTTGCGCCAGCGCGTTCACCGTATTCTGCGGCAACCCGTGCTCCGTCAACCAAGTTCGCGATACGAAACTCGCCGGCGCCTCTTCAGCAAAAGTCCACGTGCATGCGCCAAGGAACACTAAAAGCGCGAGCATCAGGCTTCCCGCTGACCGACCCGTCAGCGCACGCGAAAGCGACACGCCGCAGCGCTTCGGAATGTCCAAGCAGGCAACAGGCCGACCCATCGCATAGGGCGCTTATACAAGCGCTTAAGCGCTGCCAACCCTGCAAAGTGTTACATGCTTGTTCCGTATGAGCTGCGTTCAACCGGAACCACCTCGCCAGAAGGTCGTCGCGGCGCGCAGACGCGCGGTTTGATCACGGCTAAGCTCCGCTTAACCACGCCCGCGCCTGCGCTTCCCCATTTTGCGGGAAGAACTTCACGGGCGCGCGCCGAAAGCCCGCACCCGCAAACGCCAGGGCCTCGGCTTCCCACCGGGGATCCCCGACAATCGCGATCTTCGCGACCTCGTTTCCGTGAGTCATCATGTAGTCGAGATCGTTCCAATCGGCGCCCTTCTCCCATCCTTCGAAGCCATCCATGATGGCGAGCACGCGCGGTGAGCCGCCGGCGTCGATGTCCTTCGCGGTGGCGTTCTGCGTGCTGGCGAATTCGGCGCGCTTTAGCACGCCGGAAAAGTGGGCCACGATGAGATGATTGGGTTCGTTTCTGAGTTGTACAGGCATGGTATTGGGTGGATTAAAGGTTCAGACGAGTTGCGGCGGCTGGCCGGTGGCCGCGAGAACGGAGCGCCACCAACCGGAGTTCGGCTCGAGGCGTTTGACCTGCTTTGCCAGCAGTTCGATCGGCACGTGAATAAAGCGTTCGTGGAGGAAACCGATCACCACGCCCGTCTTGCCGGCCATCGCCGCATGCACGGCTTGCCGGGCGAAGAGATCGCAAAGGAGTTGATCTTCGCAGTTCGCCGGCCGACTCCGCACCTGGTAGCTCGGATCGAAATAGCGCACGATGACTGGGATGCCCTCGGCCTTGAAGTAGGTCTCGATCTTCTCCCGCAGGAATCGGCCGATATCTTTGAGCTTCACATTCCCCGAGGCATCTTTTCCTCCGCCGTCCCCATCCAGCAAGTTTTGGCCCGCCCCTTCCGCCACCGCGATCACCGCGTGGGATTTACTCTGCATCCGCTCCTTCAAAGCCCCGAGAAACTTCTCGAGCGTGAAGGGCACCTCGGGCACGAGCGCGAAGTTCACGTCCTGGCAGGCGACCGTCGCGCCTGCGGTGATGAAGCCGGCGTGCCGGCCCATCAGTTTCACGAGGCCAATTCCGCCCGGAACGCTGCAAGCCTCCGTATGCGCGCAATCGAGCACGCGCGCCGCTTCTTCCAGCGCGCTGAAAAAGCCAAACGTTCTCGAAACGAAGGCGACGTCGTTGTCGATCGTCTTTGGCACGCCGACCACGGAAAGCGCATGGCCGCGCTTCTTCGCTTCCTGGTAGAGGTCATTCGCGCCGCGCTGCGTGCCGTCGCCGCCGACGGTAAAAAGGATATTGATCCCGCGCGCGATCAGGTTTTCCACGGCGCGACCTACATCGACCGGACCGCGAGAGGAGCCGAGAACCGTCCCGCCTTTCTGATGGATGCCTTCGACGAACTGCGGCGTCATCTTCACCGGCTCTACGCCGCATGCGGGATCCAGGCCGCTGTAGCCATTGCGGAAACCGAGCACTTCGGTCACCCCGTAGCCGTAATAGAGCTCGAGAAAGAGCGAGCGGATCACGTTGTTTAGTCCCGGGCACAATCCGCCACACGTCACGATGCCCGCGCGGGTTTTGCTGCCATCGAAGAAGAGCTTGTCCCGCGGCCCGGCCACCTCAAATTGCAGACCTGGATCAGCACCGACCTCGATGCATTCGGGGATACGAATGTCGTCGCTGACGGTGTTGGTGTATTTGGTTGGGAAGCGCCCGGGGCCGAGGGTCGGTGTGTTCATTTAGAAGAGGACAATCACGAGGATTTGCGCGCAGAGGATCCGCATGAGCGTGGTGAGCGGAAACACCGTCGCGTAGCTGACTGCGGGCCCGTCGGACTTGGCGATGTTCGACGCAAACGCCAGCGCGGGCGGATCGGTCATGCTGCCCGCGAGCAAACCACTGAGATCGGTGTAATTCATTTTCAGCCCCTTGCGCGCGATGATCCCAACGACGAGGAGCGGCACGACGGTGACGCACACTCCAGTGAGGAGCCATTGCACTCCGGTGCTGGTAAAGACCGTGTCAAAGAACTTGGCGCCCGCGTTCAGGCCGACCGCAGCGAAGAAGAGCGATATTCCAAACTCGCGAAACGCGAGGTTCGTATTGATCGGCATGTGCCAGACCTGGCGCCTGATCCGGCCGATCCGTCCGAGGATCAGAGCTACCACGAGCGGACCGCCTGCGAGCCCGAGCTTCAGCGGATGGGGCATACCGGGGATCGGAATCGGCAGGGTGCCGAGCAGGATCCCGAGCGCAATCCCGATGAAGAATGGAATAAAGTGCGTCGAGTTGAGTTCCTTCAACGAATTCCCGACGGCCGCAGCGGCTTGGTCGAGGTCGGCGGGGGCACCGACGATTTGCAATTGGTCACCAAACTTCAGCCGCAACCCAGGCACGGCGGACATTTCTATGTCCGACCGCGTCACCCGTGTGACCGCGACACCGAAACGGTCGTCGAGATTGAGTTCTCCTACCGTGCGTCCGAGGGCCTTGGGATCTGTTACGACTACCCGCCGAAAAGTAAGCTGAGACGTCGATCGGGTGAGATCTTCGTCACTGCGCTCGCCCAACACGCGCCCAAAACTCTCGATTCCCGAGAGTGGCCCCACGATGCACACGAGGTCTCCTCTATGAATCACACTCGCATCGCTCGCCACGCGTGTCTCCCCGCCGTGGCTGGTGCGCGAAATGGTGACGCCCGATTCAATCCGCCCCGGAATCGCATCGAGCCGAAGCCCGTCGAGGTTCGCATTGGTAACCACGTAGGTTCGTCGCACCAACTTCTCCACCGGCTCGCGATTACGCTCGGCGAACTCCTTGGCCTCGGCGACCGCATCGATGCGGAAGATCTGCTTGAGCAGCAATAGCGTCCCGATGATGCCAATAATCGCCATCGGATATGTGACCGCGTAGGCCAGCGCTGGCAGGTCGAGCCGCTCGGGCGCAATTCCCGGCACCGAACTCAGGGTTTGCGAACCCGCTCCCAGCGACGGCGTGTTCGTCGAAGCGCCCGAAAAGATTCCCAGGGCGGCTGCGAAATCGAACCCCGCCAACCAGGCAATCAACGGGGCGAGCACTGCGCCAAGAAGCACGATCGTCGCGGCGAGCACATTCATTTTCACGCCTTGATGCCGCAGCGCCGCGAAGAATCCCGGACCGAGCTGAAGCCCGATTGTGAAGACGAACAGGATCAGCCCGAACTCCTTCACGAACGCCATGGTGGCGTGATCCATCTCCCTGCTGAAATGCCCCACGAGAATCCCGGCGAAGAGCACTCCCGAAGTTCCGAGACCGATCCCCGAGACCTTGATGCTCCCGAGCGCGAGTCCCAGCACGCAGACAACGGCGAGCACCCCGACGGAGTGCGCGATTGGCTGCGTTCGATGGAGATCGAGGAGCCAGGTCATCGCTTAAACCACTGGCGCCGCGCCTTTGACTTCCGCGCTGGTCCCCGCAGCATAAGTCTCGAAGTTCTTGTTGAACAATCCCGCCAGCTTTTTCGCCGATGCGTCGTAGGCCGGCTTATCCGCCCAGGCATTCCGCGGAATCAGGATCTCGGATGGGACGTTCGGGCATTCGGTGACCACGTCGAACCCGAAGATCGGATCTTTGACCGTCTTCGCCTTCGCGAGCGAGCCATCGTGAATCGCATCGATGATCGCCCGCGTGTTCTTCAGGCTGATGCGCTTCCCAACGCCGTGGCCTCCGCCGCCCCAGCCGGTGTTCACCAGCCAGACCCTCGCGTTGTGCTTGCGCATTTTCTCCGCGAGCAGTGCGGCGTACTTGCTCGGGTGCCACACGAGAAACGGCCCGCCGAAACATGGGGAGAAGGTCGCCTGCGGCTCCGTGACTCCCATCTCCGTGCCTGCCACCTTTGCGGTGTAGCCGCTGATGAAGTGATACATCGCGTGCGCGGGCGAAAGCGCGCTGACGGGCGGGAGCACGCCAAACGCGTCGCACGTGAGGAAAATCACATCGGTAGGATGCCCCGCCATGCACGGGATCTTCGCATTCGCGATGAACTCGATCGGATACGCGCCCCGCGTGTTCTGCGTGATGCTCGTGTCCGTGTAATCGACGCCATGGTCGTGATCGAGGACCACGTTTTCGAGCACCGCGCCGAAACGCAGCGCCTGAAAGATATCGGGCTCACTCTCCGGGGTGAGATTGATCGCCTTCGCATAGCAACCGCCTTCGATGTTGAAGATCCCGTCGTCACTCCAGCAATGCTCGTCATCACCGATGAGGTGCCTCTTGGGATCGGCGGAGAGCGTCGTCTTCCCGGTTCCGCTGAGACCAAACAGAAGCGATGATGCCCCCGTCTGTTTGTCCGCCGTGGCGGAGCAATGCATCGAAAGGATGCCGGTGCGCGGGCCAAAGTAATTGGCGATTGTGAAGACTCCCTTTTTCATCTCGCCGGCGTATTCGGTGCCGAGAATGATCAACTGCTTGTCTTCCAGGCTGAGATCGATGCTGGTGGTCGACCCCATGCCGGTGGTCAATCGATTCGCAGGGAAGGCGCCCGCATTGATCACGACGAAGTCCGGCGTGCCAAAGCTCGCCAGCTCATCTTTTGTGGGCCGAATCAGCATCGTGTGCATGAACAACGCGTGGTAGGGACGCGAGCAGATAACCCGAACCTTGATGCGATACCGCGGATCCCATCCGGCAAACCCATCGAAGCAATAGAGACGCTCGCGGGTATTGAGGTAATCGAGAGCGCGCTGCCGATTGATTTCAAAAGTGTGCTCGTCGCAGGGGATGTTTACCGGGCCCCACCAAATATCATTTGCTGATGCCTCGTTCCGAACGACCCGCTTGTCTTTCGGCGAGCGGCCGGTTTTGGCCCCGGAGTATGCAACCAACGCCCCATTTTCCGCGATACTGGACTCCTTTTCGAAACGGATCGCGTGCTCGTAGAGGGCGCTCGGCGGCAGGTTGTGATGAACCTCACTAACGGTGAGCCCGTAGGCTGAGAGTGGCGTCACAGTCATATTCAAAGAAGGTTGAAAGCTCATCATCACCGCTTCGCTCGCGAGAACCATCGGACCAAGGTCCTATTGGTCTCTGCCTACTGGGGAAGCAGGATCGGACCGGCCGATGAGCGACGCCTTCCACAGCCTGATTCGCGATCCAAAAAGCACCCAGCGTTTGGATCAAACCTTCACCTCGGGTTTGTCCGCCGGAGATCTCGCAGAGCCACTCCTTTCCATCGATGAGAATCAATCGTTCAGCATGGCCGCGGCGCTCATGCAGTCGCGGAATGTCTCCGTCTTGGGAATACGCCGCGATGGGCTGGTGACTGGCTGGATTTGCAAGGATGACCAGGGCGGAACGACCGTGGGCGAAAGCGCCCGCGCATTTTTACCGTCCTGCGTCCTAGAAATGGACGCCAGCTTCGACAGCGTGCTGACTCGGTTCGTGGAGTCGGACCACGTCTTCATTCAATGGCTTGGCGAAGTGGGCGCGGTGATTTCCCGGCGTGATCTCCAAAAGCCGGCTCTGCGCATGTGGCTTTTCGGCGCGATAACCATCTTCGATGCAAACCTGACGTGGGCCATCCAACAGATGTACCCCGATGACGCGTGGCATCCCCTGATCTCCGCCGGCCGACTCGGGAAAGCCAGGACGTTGCATGAGATGCGCCTGGTCCGAGGAACGGAGTGCACCCTCGTCGATTGCCTGCAGATCAAGGACAAGACCGATATTGTCTTTTCTGATCGCGCCAACATGGCGGCCTTGGGCATCGCCTCGCGAAACGAGTCCGAGCGCATCACCGGGGCGGTAGAAAAGCTGCGCAATCACCTCGCGCATGCCCAGGAACTCGACACCGGTGACCTTGATATCGCCGCGCGCCTCGCCTCGCTCATTCGCGCCATCCTCCGCGCCGAAGGAGCCCGCCGCCTTGTGGCGGCTCAGCGCGCAAAAAACGCCAGCAACCCTGCACCCACGCCATGATCTCCGCTTCTCAAGAAATGGAAATGGAGGCCGCGCCCGCTTGCATCCGCACCGGACTCTCCAGAGACGAAATCCAAGCCGCAATCCGCGATAATCTTCGGTGCGGTCTCGGTAGGCTGGAGAAAACTGCGACAAAGCACGACATCTACGTGGCGCTGGCCCTGACCGTTCGGGATCGGCTCTTTCAACACAGCGTCGCGGGGTTGGAGAACTACGGCGGGGCGAACGCGCGCCGGGTGGCATATCTTTCGGCCGAGTTCCTTCCCGGACCGCACCTCGCAAACAATTTGCTGAATCTCGGAATTACTGAACCAACGCGGGAGGCCATGGACGCATTGGGATACGATCTCGACGAGATCCTGGCGCAGGAGGAGGAACCGGGTCTGGGGAATGGCGGTCTTGGCCGCCTGGCATCGTGTTACATGGATTCGCTCGCCTCGATCGAGGTGCCCGCGATCGGCTACGGCATTCGCTACGAGTTTGGGATCTTCGACCAGGTCATCCGCGATGGATGGCAGCACGAAATCACGGACAAATGGCTGCGCCATGGGAACCCGTGGGAAATTGCCCGCTCCGAAATCACATATGAGGTGATGCTTGGTGGGCACGTGGAACCTTGGACTGACGACAAGGGCCGCCAACGCCGCCGGTGGGTCCCGCAGGCGGAAGTCGTCGGAATTGCCTACGACACGCCAATCGCTGGCTATCGCGTGGGCACCTGCAACACCCTGAGGCTATGGAAGGCCGAAGCGGTTGAATCCTTCGACTTCGAGGCATTCAATCACGGGGATTACGACCGGGCGGTCGAGGACAAGGTCGCATCGGAGACGATTACCAAGGTTCTCTACCCAAATGACGAAGCCCATCGCGGCAAGGAGCTGCGACTGAAGCAGCAATTCTTTTTCACCAGCTGCTCGCTGCAGGACATGCTGCATATCCACACATTACTCGGAGGCAGTCCTGCGACTTTCCACGAAAAATGGGCCGTCCAACTGAATGATACGCATCCAGCGATTGCGGTGGCGGAATTGATGCGCCTGCTCCTCGACGAACATGCGCTCGAATGGGAGGAGGCGTGGGGCGTCACGCAAAAGACCTTCGCCTACACGAATCACACCCTTCTGCCCGAGGCGCTCGAACGTTGGACGCTTGACCTCTTCGGGTCGCTCCTGCCCCGGCACCTCGAGATCGTGCTGGAGATCAACCGCCGCTTTCTCGACGACGCGCGGGCAAAGTTCCCGGGCGACAACGAACGCATCGCCCGGCTTTCATTGATCGACGAATCCGGCCCGCGCTTTGTGCGCATGGCAAACCTGGCGTGCGTCGGCAGCCACACCGTCAACGGCGTGGCGAAACTGCACTCGGAACTTTTGAAACAGACCGTCCTGCGCGATTTCGCGGAGCTTTGGCCGGGCAAGTTCTGCAACGTCACCAATGGCGTGACTCCGCGGCGTTTCATTGGAGTTAGCAATCCTGGTCTCACCCGGCTGATCAACGAGCACGTCGGCCCGGAATGGCTGCACGATCTGTCGCGATTGTGCGAGTTGGAATCAATCGTCTCAAACGCGGGGTTCCAGTCGGACTGGCGGGAAGTCAAACTGGAAAACAAGCGGCGGCTCACGCGGTTGATCGAGGAGCGCTGCGGCATTCTGGTCAGCCCCGAAGCGCTCTTCGACGTGCAGGTGAAGCGCATTCACGAGTACAAACGGCAGCACCTCGCGGTTCTCCACATCCTCACGCTGTTCCTGCAGCTCCGGCGCAATCCAAAAGCCAACGTTCCGGCTCGCGTCTTCATCTTCGGCGGGAAAGCCGCGCCCGGCTATTTCATGGCAA
>CBHXZU010000127.1:0-11154 GCA_966125105.1 uncultured Prosthecobacter sp. | reverse complement strand
GGCCTGAGCGTTAGCGTCGAGGAGGACGTCTTCAAAATGAAAGGACTGACGATTTCCTCCACCTTCATTGGAGAGGGCTATATGTCGGGAGGATTGGTCGGAGTCACGCTCTTCGGCCTTGTCCTCGGCGCGCTGGCTGGCCTTTGGAATCGGATGGCTTCGGCCAGGAATGGCGAACTGGGCATCCTCATCTATGCATCCGGTTTCTTCGCCGTGGTCATTACAATGCGCTCGATCATGACGCTCACGACGGCACTGCTGACCCCGGCAGCAGGTATCGTCGCTGGCATGTTTCTGCTCAAAGGAGCGAAACGCATTTTCAAAGGACCCGCTGCGCCAGCGCGTCCGGCTCCTCGGACAGCACCGCGGCCCATGCCTCCGGGCCGCCCACTGCCGTGAAGACCCCGACTCGAGTGGCGATTGTCAGCGTGCTCCCTTCGCCATACCAACGCGACCTTTTCGCGGCGCTGGCGAGGCGTCCGGAAGTCGCCCTGCGCGTTTTTTACATGGAACGAGAAGCGCCGGACTCCCCCTGGCCGAAGCGTCCGCTGGCGGAATACGAGAGCTACCTGCCCGGCTTCTGGTTTGCCGCGGGGCATGCCCGAGTTCACCTGAACTGGCGCCTGCCGCGAGTGAAGAATTACGACGTCACAGTGTGCAACACGCTGATGTCGCTGACCGGACAATGGATGATGCGCATGAAGCTGCGCCACTCGCGCTGGATGTTCTGGGGTGAAAAACTTGGTCGCCGCTCAGCCAAACACGACCGGCTCACAAGACCTTTGAACAAAGCGTCCGGCATCGCTGCCATCGGCACTTGGGCGGAGCGCGACTACAAGGAGCGTTTTCCGGATCGGCGCGTGTTCAACATTCCGTACCATTGTTCGCTCGATAATTTTCGCACAGTGCCCCACGCGCAGAATAAGAACGGCGTTGTGACCTTCCTCTTTTGCGGACAGATGATTGCTCGCAAGGGACTGGACCATCTCCTGGCGGCCTTCGCCGAACTCCCGTCAAACGCGCACCTTCTCCTGATTGGGCGGGAGGCTGAATTGCCGAAGCTTTTGAAGACTGCGCCTGCGTCCGTGCGACCGCGGATCGAATATGCGGGCTTCCAGGCACCCGAAGCGCTGCCCGCCTTCTTTGCGCGCGCGGACGTCTTTGTTCTGCCGAGTCGCTACGACGGCTGGGGAGTGGTGGTGAATCAAGCGCTCGGCGCAGGATTGCCCATCATCGTCAGCGACCAGGTCGGCGCGGCCTATGATCTCGTGACGCCCGGAGTGAATGGAGAAATCTTCCGTGCCGGAGACGAGAACGACCTCGCGGCGAAAATGGAAAATTTCGTCAGGAATCCGGAGCGTTGCGCAACCTGGGGCGCGGCTTCACGGGCGAGAAGCGCGGATTGGGATCCGGAGGACGGCGCCGAGCGGTGGGTGCGCGCGCTGCAGGAGGTCGCGGCGTGAGGATCCTTCTCGCAAGCAGCAGCAGCGGCTCTCGTGGCGGCGGTGAACTTTACCTGCTCTATCTCGGGCGGGCGCTCGCCGACCGCGGGCACGAAGTCGTCCTTTGGGCGTCGTCTCATTCACGCATGGATGAACTGTGCGATGCCTTCGAGGAAATCGGCGCGGTGGTGCGCAGTGACTACCGGAACACTTACGATTACCGCACGCGAAGTGTGGCGAACTCACTGAATTACGTTTCGTCCTCGCGCATTTCCCGCGAGTGGGCGGCACTCGCTCCCGACGTCATTCACATCAACAAGCAGAACCTGGAGGATGGGCTCGATTTGCTCCGCGCAGCGAGGCAATCGAACATTCCCCATCTCTCCACGATTCACCTTACCCAAACCGCCCGCTACCTTCGGGCGCAACTCGCTGGAATGCGGGATTACGTCGCGCGCCGGGCGTTGCGGCAGGACAAAGGGTTGCTCGTTTGCGTCCTCGATGAGCGAACGCGCGATCTCGCGCGGTTCCTTGGCGATAAAAGCCGCGTCCGCACGATCCCGAACGGGGTGATGCTCTACGATCTCAACGAGCGGGAGGAGATCCGCCATGAACAGCGAAACATCCTGCACGTTCCGGAAGATCACCTTCTGCTCGTCGCCGTTGGCCGGCTCGTTCCGCAGAAGCGTCCGTTCAAATTCCTGGAACTCGCGGAACGCATCCATGCGAAGGTTCCGAAAACCCGGTTCATCTGGGTCGGCGACGGTCATCTTGCTGCTCATTGGGACACGGCGCTCCAGGATCGAGGGTTGAGCGGAATTGTCCGGCGTCTCGGCTGGCAGTCACAGGTGCGGGATTTCCTTTTTGCCGCGGACGCATTTCTCCACACCGCGGAATTTGAGGGGTTGCCGCTGGCGATCCTAGAAGCGCTCAGCGCCAGTCTGCCCTGCGCAATCACGCCGAATCTCATGAAGGAGATGCCGTTCCTGGATGAGGATAATTCCATCGCGATTGGCGACGACGATTCATGGGTATCCATCCTCTCGGATCGCATTCGCCTGCGCCAACTCGGGGCAAACGCGCGGCGGCTCGCGGAGGAGCAATTTTCCTTCGACCTGATGGCGAAGCGCTACGAGGCGCTTTACCGAGAGAGCATCGATGCAGCGCAGGTTGCGCTCCGATGAAGATTCACTTTCACGAGCCCCCGCCCGCCCAGCGCCTGGGTGGGCTCGATGCCGCAATTCGCGGAATGCAAATGGCGCTCGAGAAAGTCGGGCACCATGTGCGCGTGAATCCACCGCCCGACTCGGAACTGCCGGATGCCGCGCATTTCCACGGCCTGTGGCAGCCCGCGTTTCGCGCCGCGGCGCAGCATTACCGAACACGACGCGTGCCTTTTGTCGTAAGCCCACATGGCATGCTCGAGCCATGGGCATGGCGCCACAAGTTGTGGAAGAAGTTCCCGTATTGGCATCTCGTGGAAAAACCTTGGGTTCGCCAGGCTGCCATCGTGCTAGCTACTGCTATCCCGGAAGCACAGCGCCTCAAGCGATTCCTGCCCGGCACTCCCATTGAAGCACTGCCGCTCGGCCTCACCGGCGACGCCACGCCTGACTACCGCACAGCGCGGCAGAAACTCGGCTGGGGTCCGAACGCTACCGTCCTCCTGTTCCTTTCCCGCATTCATGCGAAGAAAGGTCTCGACCTCCTGCTCGAAGCGCTCGCAGGCATGGAATCGCTGCCGCCAGCCTGCAAATTGGTGATCGTAGGGCCGTCCGAGCAGCCCGATTACGCCGAGCGCTGCCGCCAATTTGCCGAGGCGAACGACAAGCACCTGCCGCGGGTGGAATGGATTGGCCCCGTATGGGCCGACGCTCGCTGGCCTTACTTGCAAGGCGCAGATCTTTTCTGCCTCCCCACGCATTCGGAGAACTTCGGATTGGTCGTGCTCGAAGCCTGCCAGGTGGGCACGCCTGCGCTGACGACCACGGGAACGCCTTGGGCGGATGTTCTTCCAAAGCACGGCGGATTTATCTCGGAGCCACGCGTCGCAAGCCTTCGCGCCGAACTGGAGCGCTTTTTTGCCTGTGGACGCCCCAGTGCAGAGCAACGCGCGCAACTAGCCGACTGGACGCGGCAAACCTACACTTGGGACGCCTTGGGGCCGCAATATGCCTCGCTTTACGAGCGAATCGTCCAATCTCGCGCGCGTTGAAGGTTGAATCTTCGGCCATCGGCGTGAAAGTTGCCGGTTCGATGCCGACTGCTGAAGAGATCCTTGCTCCGAAAACCGCCTCTGTGCGGCGATTCGCGCGCCTGCTGGAGCCCAAGACCGATGCGGAACTGGAGGCCATGGCCCAGGAGTCTGCCTTGCTCACCCGCCGCAACTTTGGCAAAGCGATCCGCCTCTTCGCGCCGCTCTACCTGAGCAACGAGTGCATCAACAACTGCGCGTACTGCGGGTTCTCGCGCGATAATGCGATCCTGCGCGTGACGCTCGAGATCGCGAGCGTGGTGAAAGAAGCGCGTCACCTCGCGGCGGAGGGATTTCGCAATGTCCTGCTCGTTGCAGGCGAACATCCGAAGTTTGTTTCCAACGGATACCTCGAGCGGTGCATCGAAGCGCTCGCGCCGGAGATCCCGAGCATTGCGCTGGAGGTCGCGCCGATGGAGACGCCGGATTACGAGCCGCTCGCCCGCGCCGGCGCGGAAGGTCTCGTCGTTTACCAGGAGACTTACAATCGGGAGACCTACGCGCAGTTGCACACCGCGGGACCCAAGCGCAATTTCGACTGGCGTCTCGCCTGCCCGGAACGCGCCTATGCCGCGGGCTTTCGGCGCATCGGAATCGGCGCGCTGTTCGGGCTAACGCCGTGGAAATCGGAGGCGGTCGCCCTGGCCGCGCACCTCGACCATTTGCTGCGCCGCTGCTGGAAGGCGCAATTCACAGTCTCGCTGCCGCGAATGCGCCCGTGCGCCGGCAGCTTTTCTCCGAAATACTCGCTGCCAGACCGCGAGTTTGTGCAGCTTGTCTGCGCATTTCGCCTGTGCTTCCCGCAGGTCGGCATTGTGCTAAGCACGCGCGAGCCGGCGGAATTGCGCGACGCGATCTTGCCGCTCGGCATTACGATGATGAGCGCCGGCAGTCACACCGAACCGGGCGGATACACGGGAGAAGGCCGAAAGGATCTGCACCTTACGGTGCGCGGACGACGCGTGGATGCCGGCTGCACGCATGATCAGAATGCCACGGAGCAATTTGAGATCGCGGATCATCGCACGCCCGCTGAGATCGCGGCTCTGCTGCACGCGCGCGGACTGGAGCCGGTTTGGAAAGATTGGGATCAGGCGATTCTTGCGGAGACGCAAAACCACTAGATTGCATGCAGCGCGCATCCTTCCACCGGGCGATCCCACCCTGCGCAGCTCTCGAGAGCTGCGCTACTACAGGTGTGCTTGCACCGTGCTCTAGCAGACGATGACTCGAATCGCACTGAATGGCGCCGGGAAGGAAACGACGGCCTCGACGGTCGAAGCGCTTGTGGCGGAGCTCGGTCTGAAGCGCGGCATGGTCCTCGTGGAGCACAATGGCACAGCGCTTCGACCCGATGAGTGGCCTCTGACGTTAATGCGCGAAGGCGATCGCGTGGAGATCTTGCGGATCGTGGCCGGCGGTTGATATCCGAGCGCCGCATCGCGGCCGCTGCCTCGACGCCTCACTTTGCGACGATGATTCCGTCGAGAGCAGCGCGCAGATCCTCGAAGGAGACGGGCTTTGTGAGATGCGTGCTGAAGCCCGCTTCTTTGGCATGCTCCACGTCCTCATCCATGCCAAAGCCGCTGATGGCGATGCCGTGCAGGCCGTACTTTGATTTCAAAGCGCGCATCAGCGTGAAGCCGCTTTGATCCGGCAACCCGAGGTCGCTGATGACGGCGTCGAATGGCGGGGCCGAAGCAACGATCTGCAGCGCTTCCTTGCTGTTGGCCGCCGCATAAACCTTGTGTCCCGCGCGTCCCAAGACACGGCCAAGCACTTCTCGCGTAGTGTCGTGATCTTCCACCAGGAGCAGCCTCAGTTTAGGCACCGCCGCCCGCAGTCCCGGTCGCGCAAGTTCTGGCACGTTTGTGGGTTTCGGGGTGGTGGCGAGTTCAATGGTAAAGGTGGCGCCCTTTCCCCGTCCTGCGCTCTCGGCACGAATTGTGCCGCCATGCAACTCCACGATCGCGCGGCTGATCGCCAGACCGATGCCGAGGCCACCCATTTTCGGCCGCGCATCCGGCAACCCCTGCTCGAAAGCATCAAATATTCTCGGAAGCAGACTGGGCTCGATTCCCATCCCACTGTCGGTGATTTGCACCAGCACCTTGCCCGGACGCGGATTGTCCGTGACCACCTGCACGCGCCCACCCTGCGGCGTGAACTTCGCGGCGTTTTTCAGGATATTCCAAAACACCTGCTGCAGGCGGGCCGCATCGCCCATGACGAAGGAATCGGTGGCGTTCTTATGAAACTCGATGGTCACCTGCTTGCCGCTGTCGTCATTCTTCACGACTTCTTCCGTTTGACTGAGAATGGCGTGCAGGCTTACGGGATGCAGCGCGAGCTTCAGCTTCCCATGCTTCACCTGCGTAATGTCGAGCAGATCATCGATCAGGCGCGCCTCGAGCTGCGCATTGCGACGGATGATCTCCGCCTGATCGCGCAAATCGGCAGGCAATCCGGCATCGCTCGCCATGGCTTCAGCCGCCATCAGCACGGGATTCAGCGGCGCGCGCAAATCGTGGCTCAGCGCCGCGAGAAAATGATCCTTCGCAAGGTTGGCGGATTCCGCCTCGGCCGAGGCTCGCTGCAAGGCGCGCTGCGCTTCTTCTGCTAGGCGCTCCCCGCGAAACGCCGCGGCGATCAGCGGGAGCAAATGAGCGACAGCCTGTGCCTGCTCGCGCTTCGGTTCACCGCCGATCAGCGCCAAGGCAGCGTCGCCGACGCAATAGGCGACCACGTGCTTCCTGGTCACTGCGTTCGGATAGGGCAGGTCGGCTTCCGCGGGTCCTGCCTTCGAGCAACTCTGCAGCAACCGCTGCCACTCCGCGCTTCCAGGCAAGTCCGCCGCAAAACCCGGCGCTGGCGCGAATCCTGGTCCATTCGGATCCGGCAGAAAGATCAGCAGATCTTCTGCCGCCAATGCGCCAGCTAAAGCACGGGCGACCGCGGGACGGGTATCCGCCCGCGTCAAATGCGCAATGGATTGGAGCAAAGTTCCGCTTAACACGTGGAAACCGAGAACAGCACTGCTTGAAGTGGGATGCCCACGCCAAACCTTCGGCCGGCCCTGAAAGTGGCCATCGCTTCTGCAGGCTCGCCGCAAGGTGTCGGGGTTGATCGGCCGGAAATCCAGTCGCAATTCCCATCGGCAGTAGTTTGGGCACGCATGACGAATCCTCAGAGGGCGCTTCGTGCCTGCGTCCTCAATTGGCTGGAAAAAACCAAGGCTACCGGCCTCAGCCTACGCGGCTTGGGATCAACTAGCGCAATGGCAGGATCCATGCTGTCTTCTTCCAATATGCCGCGAATCTCCGCCGCCGGGCCTTTCGCCTGCGCCGCTGCCCTTCTCTCCTTAATTCCCGCGATTGCGCGTGCCGACGCATTTTACGTGACGGACAGCACACAAGACGTGATTACCCGCATTAATCGCATCGGTTTCACCACTTCGTTTCCGGCTGGTCCAAGCGGTTTGGTTGAGCCGCAACAGGTCGTGCTCGACGCCGCCGGGAACGCCTTCGTCGCGGATAGCGGACTTGGAAAAGTAATGCGTTTTCCGGCGGATGGCAGCACGCCCGTGCAGGAGGGCAACGATGTCCCTGGCGTGAATGCCCTCGCCTTCTCTCCGAGCGGCGTTCTTCACGTGTGCAGCGGCACCGACGACACAATCCGCAAACTGAGCGGCAACACCTTTCAAATGGTCGCTACCGTCACGGCCAATGCTGTCCTCCGAAGCATCGCGTTCGACACCAATGGCGACCTCTACGCCGCCGACAACGCCGGCAGCCGCATATTTAAGATCACACCTGCTGGAGGCCAAAGTGTTTACAGCACCGCAGTCTCTCAGCCGTTTGCGGTAGCCTTCGATACTGCGGGCAAGCTGCACGTCACCGACGCGATGGATGGAGGCCGGATCGCCACATTCACGGGCAACGGCAACAACTCTCGCCTCGTGATCGGAAACCTCGGGAGCCCGCGCGGCCTTGCCTTCGACAAAGGGAACATCGCTCATTACCTGACCGCCTCGGGTGACCTCCGTCGCGTGAATGGTTCCGCGACTGCGCCCGTCGCAGAGGGCCTCGGCACGGTGCAACTCCTCACGGCAAGAGGGCCATCAGTCACCGCCGTGGCGCACACTGGGACCGTGGTCACGTCGGAACCAATCAAGACGCTTGCACCTCCGGCGATCGGAAATGGCCAACTCGCCTTCAAGGGTGTCTTCACGACAGGAGGCAATGTCACTGCCGCAAACTCGCTTGGGCTTTTCCGATCTCAAATGGACGGCGAGATCGACGTGCTCGCCCGGAAATCCTTTCCCGCTCCTGGGATGACGGTCGGCCAAGTCGTTCCCATCCTCAACGCTTTCGGCGATCCGATTTTAAACAATTCCGGCCGCGTCGCCTTCATCGGCACGCTGCGCGCCGGCGTCGGCAATGTGACGTCAGCCGACTCAATTGCCGTCTTTAGCGACTTTGACGGCGGCCAGCTGCGACCGGTCTTGCGCCGTAACCAAAACAATCTCGGAAATAACTTGGATCCGGCGGTCAAGTTCACCGCCTTCAAGCAGCTCGTGCTGCCGGACGATTCGGGCCCGGCGGTCATCGCTACGATGTCGGGTCCGGGCGTCACGTCGGCGACTGCCACCGGCCTCTGGTCGCTCAACTCGGCGGGCGAACTCTCGCTGCTTCTGCGCAGCGGAACTCTCGTCATGGCCGGCGGCAAGGAGAGGAAGGTGGGCGCGATCACCATGTTCACGCCCACTCCAATGTCCCTGGGCCAGTCGCGGCACTTCGGAGAGAACCAGACCTTTGTCCTGAGCCTGAAGTTTACCGATGGATTCCCGGCCATCGTGCGCGTCAAGCCCGGCATGGCGCCTGAGGTGCTCGCCGAGCGCTTCGCCGACGTCGGCGCAGCGGTTCCGGAAGCCAAACTCAACAGCTTCGGTTCTCCAGCAGTCGCGGCGAATGGCGACATTGCATTCCGCGCCCTGCTGGCCGTTCTTCCAAACGTGGTCACGGCGGCGACGGCCCCGGTCATTCTCACGCGTGCCGCGACAAATGCGAAGGTGGTTCGCCAGGGGGAGTCCGAACCTGACGTGCAAGGCGCGTTCTTCGCCTCGATCGGCGACCCGGTTTACAGCGCGAGCGGCACCCTGGCCTTTTTTGGAAAACTGCGGCCGGGATTGGGCTCCGTCACGACGACCAATGCCGCCGGCCTGTGGCAGGATCTCGACAGCGGCCTGCACAACGTAGTGCGCCAAAGCGATCCGGCAGCCGGCATTCCCGGCGCGGTGAAGTTCACCGCTTTCAAACAATTCGTGCTGCCCGCGACGGGCGGAGTCGTTTTTATCGCCACGATCTCTGGCGATGGAATTACCGCCGCCAACAACCTCGGCATCTGGGCAAATGATGGCGCCGGGGCCACGGATGTGTTGCTGAGAAAAGGCGACAAGCTCACCGTCGACGGCAAAATGCGCACCGTTATTGGTTTCAAGATCTTCCAGACGGCCATCGGAGTAGCCGGCCAGAGCCGCAGCTTTGAAGACAGCGGTGCCGTCGCTTGCCACGTCACGTTTTCCGACCTGACCCAGGCTGTATTGCTGATTCGGCGTCCCTGAACGAACTCCGGCCGGCGTGCCCCGGCAATCCCCACCGCATCGCCTCCTTTACAGCGAGCGCTGCCATGCGATGGTCGCTGCATGCCCGAGCCATCCCCGGAGTTGGAAGCTGAAATGGAAAACCTTCGCGATATGGCCGCGCAGTTGGAGGTTGCCCTGGCTGCCTTGAAGAAACAGATCGACGCCGCAGACGCTGCGAAAGCCGCTCGCAAGGAAACCGGACACCTCGATTCCTGCGAAGGCGAGCAGCAGGCGTGATTCCCGTAATCGTCCGCGGACAACGTTCTTGGAACGAAGGGACGCCGGATTACGTGCATCACACGCCTCTAGCCGCCACCCTGAAACCACCCCAGAAAAAGCCAAGTTAGAGCTGCCCTTAACACTGCTAGAGACGACTCGCGCGCTGCTAGAGCTCGCCCGCGCGCTCCTAGAGCCCGCCTCTGGCGCACTTTTTTCGAGTTGCGCGCGACTTTTCGCGACCCGCGCGCTTGTAAAGCCGGGGTCGCGCGCTCCTAGAGACAGCCCGCGCGCTTCTAGAGCTCGCTCGCGCGCTAAAAAAGATCCGAGCGCGAGCGCTAGAGATCGCCCGCGCGCTGCTAGAGATAGGGTTCTCAGCTGTAGAGATCGCCCGCGCGCTGCTCAAATTCCCCGCGCGGCTGGTGAAGATACCTCCCGAACTCGCCGAGATCCGCCCGCGCGTGCTGAAGATCTTCCCAAGGCGTGTTGAGTTCGCCCGCGCGTCAGCCAAACTTGCCGGGAAGGTGCACGCGAAAACGTTCGCACGCAGGATTTTGTCGCTTAGAGACTGTCCAAAAATGATGAGCCCAGGGATAAGGGAGGCCGCCGCAAGCACGCTTGCGCTGTAGTGCGGTTCGCCAGAACGGCTTTGAGGTTCCATTCACGGGGGATGTTGCACACAGATTCGCTCCCATTTTCCCTTGAACCGAGTTCGTTCTTGAATGGCCGACCTGGACCGCTCTGGCGAGCCGTGCTACGGCGCAAGCCTGCTTGCGGCGGCCTCGGCGAAGGATCGCTTCATTCCGCTCGGCAATGGTGCTCACGCCTTGATTTTTTGAACCTTCTCCAAGGCGACGAACGTTTCGACATGCATCCAGGCATGCGGGTGAAACTTACGCCCGAATACATCATCTCATGTGACCGGCAACGCCCTCTGGCACCGATCCGCTACCCTTCCAAGGCCGCATCCCGCCGCTCGCGGAAAAACGCCTTTAACATCTCCGCGCATTCCCCCTCGCGCACGCCGCGAACTACATCGCAGCGATGGTTCAACTTGGGGTGCTGAAGCAAATCAACCACCCCGCCCGCCGCGCCGTCCTTCAATGAAGCGCAACCGAAGACTACCTTGCGCATTCGCACATGCACCAGCGCTCCGGCGCACATGGGGCACGGCTCTTTCGTCACGTACAAGTCGCACTCGTTCAGGCGCCAATCACCGATCACGCTCTCGGCTTGGGTAATCGCCAGCATCTCGGCATGCGCCGTCGCGTCCTTCAAGGTCTCCACCTGGTTGTGAGCCCGCGCAATGATGCGGCCTTCGAGCACGATCACGGCGCCGATAGGCACTTCCTCGCGTTCCCATGCACGGCGCGCCTGCCGGAGCGCTTCGCCCATGAAATACTGGTCGCTGTGCAAATCGATGAAGGGTTCGTCGGACACAATTCGCACTTATCGCGGTTGTCCTTCATCCCGCAAGGGTGCAAAGTTCATTTGCTCATTGGGCTGCTCGAAGCGGCACCACACACAACCGGAAGTGGTTTCGAGAGAGATTTCAGTTGCGTCTCCCAGTGGATTCGCTACATACGCCGCCCCTTTTC
>CBHXZU010000126.1:0-11183 GCA_966125105.1 uncultured Prosthecobacter sp. | reverse complement strand
ACGCATTTCGGTGAGTGGCAACATCGTCGAGGATGCCGGCGCGGTGCTCGATGTGTCAGGCGCAAGCGGGATTCTCGATTTGCCGATCACGTCCGTGGTGGCGGGAGGTTTGGGTGGCAATGCCGTGGTGCCTGCCGAAAGCGGCGTGAACTCGCCGCTCTACTCGCAGAACGTCGTTCCGACGCTGGTCGAGAGCGACGCGGGATCGATCGTGCTCGCAGGCGGGCAGCAGCTATTCGTTGACGCGGAATTGCGCGGCGGAGCCGGTGGCCCCAGCGCATTGGGAGGCTCACTGACAGTTTCGTCCGGCCGCTTCTACCCGCCCTTGTCGGCGCCGAAAAATCCGCTCGATATCACTCTGCAGGTTACGCAGAGCGGCTCCACGATTCCGCAGATCGAGAAGATCAATGGAACCGCCGTTGGCCAATCAGTGCGTGGATTGGAGGGAGCCGTGCTTCCCGGGTTTGGCCGGTTCGCGGTGAGTTCCTTTGAGAAGGGCGGATTCGATTCGCTGACTCTGCGCGGCACCGTGGAGTTCCTGGGCCCCGTTTCACTCGATGCGCGTCGGACACTTTCCGTGGCTGATGCGGGTGTCATATACGCAAACGACGCAGTCACACTGAATGCGCCCTATATCACCCTGGGCACACCTTTCCTGCCGCCATTGCAGGCGTCGCAGGTGAAGCCGCCCTTTGAAGACGGTGCTGGAAACCCGTATTATTTCAAGCCGACGCACGGACCGGGATCTCTCACGGTCATCGCTGACCTGATCGATATCGGGAATCTTTCTTTGCAGAACATTGGCGCAGCGAATTTCATCGCGGATGGCGGCGACATCCGGGGTGATGGCACGCTGGACGTTGCCGGCTCGATCTATATGCGCGCTGCGCAGGTTTATCCGCCCACCGCGGTGACCTTCACGATCGCTGCATCGGATTACAAAGTCGGCGAGGAAACTTTGCCCGGCAGCGTGACGATTGAAGGCTTCGGGACTCGACAGCTCCCGCTGTCCGCGGGTGGCCAGCTCAATATCTTCGGCTCGGTCATCGAGCAGCGCGGCACAGTTCGCGCGCCACTGGGCGGAATCACCATTGGATGGGATGGCACGGGTGAAGCGCGGAAGAATCCGATCACGAATGAAGCGGTCGCGGCGACGCAGACGCTCACGCTCGCGCCCGGCAGTCTCACTTCAGTTTCCGCAGTGCCGCTCGACGGCGGAGCGCCGCTCGTCATTCCATTTGGCCTCACGGTGAATGGCGTGACGTGGATCGATCCGAGCGGCCGCGACATCACCGCGGGCGGAGTGGCTCAGAAAACCATCAATCTCGCCGCGCAGAATATCAACAGCATGGCGGGCTCGAAGATCGACATCCAGGGCGGTGGCGATCTCTATGCCTACCGCTGGGTGCAGGGCATTGGCGGAACCAAGGATATCCTGGCGTCCACAACGAGCTTCGCGGTCATCCCGGGTTATGGCTCGAACTACGCGCCGTATGCGCCATTCAATCCTGCGCCTCCAACGCCGAGTCTCAATGGAGATCCCGGTTACGTGAATAGCTCGCTGAAAGTCGGAGATCAGATTCATCTCGAAGGCATTCCCGGTCTTCCTGCCGGCGAATACACGCTATTGCCCGCGCGGTATGCATTGATGCCTGGCGCATTCCTCGTCACGCCCAAGTCGGGCGCGGCAATTGGAACGCTCAGCCTTCCTGATGGCTCCGTGCTCACGCCGGGATATCGTTACAATAATCTGAACGCGCAGCGGACCTTGAACCCGCAGTTCAGTTGGTTCGAGGTTCTCTCGCCCACGGCAATTCGGGATCGCGCTGAATACGCCGACTACTACGGAAACGAGTTTCTCTTCGTCGGGGCCCGCGCCAATGAGTCGCTCGTGCCACGCCTGCCGAGGGACGCGGGGCACCTCACGTTGCAGGCCACGACTTCCATGGTGCTGGAAGGAACTGTTGCGGCCCAGGCGCCGAAGCGCAGCCGCGGAGGCATGGTGGATATCGGCAGTCCGACCGACATCGTCATCACGGCGAACGGCGGCAGCATCGCTGGCAAGCTGGTGCTGGATGCGGGACAACTCAGCTCGTTCGGAGCGGAAAGTCTCCTGATCGGCGGCATTCGCAATCAGAACGGCAATATCTCCACGATCTCGGTGAAGACGAATAATCTCACCCTCGACAACGCGGGGACTCCTCTGCGCGGGCCCGAAATCATTCTCGTCGCGAAGGAAGACCTCACGCTCGCGGCTGGAGCGAGCATTGTGCAAGACGGCAAGATCGCCGGCCACGCAGATACGCTGGTGATCGGCAGCGCGAGCACGCCCGGCAGCGGCGACGGTGCACTCATCCGCGTGACTGGCGACAGTTCCGCGCAATTGTCTCGGCTGGGGCGGAGCACGACGGGCACGCCGATGATGACGATCGGTGCAGGCGCAAGCATCACGGGCACGAGCGTCACGCTCGACTCCACTTTCGGAACGGCGCTCGATTCATCGGCCCGAATCGATGCGGATCGGATCGCGCTCAATAGCGGCCAGATCAGCATCCAGTTGGACAATCCAGGCGCGCTGAATCCCACCCAGGGTCTCGTCCTTTCCGGCGCGGCGCTGCAAAGCCTCGAGTCCTCGAAATCGCTCTCTCTGCTCAGCTACTCGACCCTCGATTTCTACGGGACCGGCAGCTTCGACGTCGCGGGCCAGCTCGCGCTGCACGCTGCGCAGATTCGCGGATACAACCACGGAGATGGCATCGTGTCCGTCTCGGCATCGTCGCTGCGTATCGATAACGTTGCGAAAGCCACGGCAACCGGAACACCGGGCGGGGCGACGGGGACACTCGAGTTTTCCGCGGGAATCATCGGCTTGGGCCAAAATGCGGTAGCGATTCAACAGTTTGGCACCGTGGAGTTGAATGCCAGCCGTGGCATAATTGGCGTCGGAGCGGGCGAGTTGTCCGTGCAGCGAGACCTTTTGGCGACGTCGCCGGTCATCACGGCGAATCGTTCCGCGACGCAGACGATCCGCGCGGGCGGTCTCTTGTCCTTTAGCAGCGATGGCGCGGGCGGCGTAAACGGCGGGTTGGGCGCCAGCCTGACTCTCGAAGGCGCGACGGTCTCGATCTCGAGCGACATCGTGCTGCCCAGCGGCCAACTGACGGTGCGCGCCACGAATGGCGATGTGACAATCGATGGAGGAGTTCGCCTGAATGGCACCGCGCAGGCGCTTTACGATCTGATCCGTTATACTGGCGGTGGTCATGCGCGTTTCATCTCTGAAAGCGGATCCGTGAATATCGGCGCGGACAGCGTCATCAGCGTTTCCGCGCACGCAGGCGGAGGCAACGCGGGCAGTCTCTCCATCAGCGCTCGGAACGGGGCATTCAACAGCTTGGGCGAGTTCGTTGGCCGAGGCGGTGAGGGCGGCTTGGGGGGCGAGTTCACGCTCGATACGGGGACGCTTTCGAATTTCTCCGGAATTGAAAGCGCGCTGGACGCCGGCGGCTTCAACCATTCGCAGGAGTTCCGCGTGCACAGCGGCGATGTCGTAATCAATGGCACCGCGCGGGCGCACAATTTCCGCCTTTCGACAGACCTGGGCAGTATCACGGTCGGCAGCACGGGCATTATCGATGCCTCGGGAGCGCGCGGTGGCACCATTAACCTCGCTGCGGGAGGCAGTGTTGTCTTGATGGATGGCGCGAGGCTGACTGCCGCTGCAGAAGACTTCGATGCTGCGGGCAAAGGCGGAGCGATCTACCTGGAGACTCGCGGATTGAATGGCGGCACTGTCGATATCCGCTCGGGTTCGACGATTGACCTTGGTGTCGCCTCGAACACGAGTTCGAGCGCGGCGTTTGGAAAGTTTACCGGCGCGCTCCATTTGCGCGCGCCGCAAAATGCAGCCTCGAATGACTTCGCCCTTTCGACGATCGGCGGGAACATCGTCGGCGCGTCGGTGATCATTGCGGAAGGCTATCGTGTATTCGACCTGACCGTCTCGAGCCGAACGATCACTACCGCCGTGCAGCAGCAAGTGCTGCAGAATGGAAACACGTTCATGGGCGCCGGCTACAATGCCATGTTCGCCCGGGTGAGCGGCGGCAACGCCTCGCTCGAATCACTGCTCTCGCTGCGTCCCGGCGCGGAGATCGTGAACACCACGAATGGCCTCACCCTCGGGAATGCGAACTCCACGTATACGAGTGACTGGAATCTTGCGACTTACCGCTTTGGCCCGCGCAATGCGCCTGGTGTGCTGACTCTGCGCGCGGCTGGCGACATCCGCCTCTTCAATACGATCAGCGATGGTTTCCAGACTGCTGCCTGGAACTCCGTGTTACTGCAGCAGAACACGCAGATGCCGGTGAACGCGCAATCGTGGGATCTGCGCTTCACTGCCGGTGCCGACTTCAGTGCTGCGGACACCGCGGAAGTGCGCTCCTTGAGCTCGCTTGGCGCTGGCATGGGTTCGCTCATCCTTGGCAAGGATCGCGGTGTGATCACCGTGAATCCGACGGGTTCCGGACAGAACGCGCCGACTACGGCGAACGCCATTGCAGGCGGCGCATACCAGGTCATTCGCACTGGGTCCGGCGATATCACAATCAATGCCGGTCGCGACGTGCAGTTCCGCACCGAGTTCGCGAGCATCTACACCGCGGGCACGCAGGTGCTGGACGCGACGGTGCTGCCAAATGGCGGCTCGTTTGACCTGCCCAACACGAATACCGCGGCGCCGGGCGTCATCCCCAACCTGGGCCTCACGCAACGGGATCCGATCCTGCCGGCGCAATACTCGGTCGCTGGCGGCAACGTTTCTATTTTCGCGCAAAACGACATCGCCCGAGTCCGTCGGCTGCCGAACGGCACGCTGGTGTCGGATTCCTCGCGCGAAATGCCCACGAGCTGGCTTTATCGGCGCGGCTTGGCCGGAGCGGATGGAGAATACATCGCCGGAAGAATCGCGGGCTCGATCGACACGACCACTTGGTGGGTGGATTTCTCCAACTTCTTCGAAGGCGTGGGCACGCTCGGCGGCGGTAACATCTCGCTCGTGGCGGATCGCGACATCGCCAATGTGGACGCAGCGGCTCCGACGAATGCGCGGGCGCCGATCGGCGCGGCCGATCCCGAGCGGATCCTCGAGCTCGGCGGTGGAGACATCCTCGTCCGCGCTGGCCGTGATATCGACGCCGGCGTCTACTACGTTGAGCGTGGTCACGGCACGCTGGAGGCCGGCGGCGCGATCAAGACGAATGGCACGCGCTCGCCGAATCTCGGCGCCCTGACGAATGCGCAGCCGACAGCCGCAGAGACATGGCTGCCGACGACCTTGTTCCTTGGCAAGGGAAGCTTCGACCTCACCGCTCGCGGTGACTTGTTGCTCGGTCCCGTGGCAAATCCCTTCCTGCTGCCGGGCGCGTATAACAACACGGTTTACTACAAGAGCTACTTCTCCACCTACGCGCCGGATTCCGCCGTGAACATTTCGTCGCTCAGCGGCAATGTCACGATGCGGCTCGCCACATCGCCGGTGACAGACGCGGCGGCGGATCCGCTGCCGATCCTGCAGACGTGGTATCAGAAGCAGATGCAGTATGGCCAAACGGCCTCTGCGTATTCGGCGGCGAATTACCAGCCGTGGTTGTTGCTGAATGAAACGAGCGTCGCGCCGTTTAGCACGGCCTTCAGCCTATTGCCCGCCACGGTTCGCCTCAATGCGTTTGCCGGCGATGTGAACATCCTCGGCCGAATGAACCTCGCGCCTGCGCCGACCGGCACGGTGGAAATCGCCGCGGCGCGTTCGGTGAACGGTCTAAACATCGTTGGCCGGAATACGATCGGTGGTACGCCGACCTTCGTGTGGGCGCCGGGAACCATCAATCTTTCCGATGCGCTGCCGGCGTCGGTGCCCTCGGCGGCCGATCCTCTCGGCTACCTTAATACCCTGGCGCCAGGCGCGAGCTTCACGCTCACAAGCGCGACCTTCCTTTCCGCGTTCGATGAGCTCTTCGAAGAAACAGGATCAACGCGCGCGGTCCTCGAAACGAAGCAGGCGCTGCACGCGCCGGGATTACTGCACAGCGGCGATACCTCGCCCGCGCGCATCTACGCGGGCACCGGCGACGTGACGGGCCTCACGCTCTACTCGCCAAAAGCGAGCAAGGTGATCGCCGGCCGCGATGTCACGGATGTCGCGCTTTATCTGCAGAACCTCGAGGACAAGGACATCAGCATCGTGGCCGCGGGGCGTGACATCGTCGCCTACAATGCGAACACGTCGCGGCGGGTGATCGCCACCTCGCAGGGGAATGCGCTTTCGATCAACTCCCTGCCGCTGGCCGGCGACTTGCAGATGGCGGGGCCGGGCACCCTGGAAGTTTTGGCGGGCCGTAACATCGATCTCGGCTCCGGGGTGATCAATGCGGACGGCACGGGTGCGGGAATCGCCAGCATTGGTAATGCGCGAAATCCGTATCTGCCGTTCGCGGGCGCAAGCCTGGTGATTGGCGCGGGCATTGGGCCAAGCATGGGACTCGATGCGAGCGATCTCGACTTCACGCAGTTTGTGTCTTCGTTTGTCGCGAGCGCGGCGGGGGATCGCTATAAGGCGGAGCTTGCGGAGATTCTCGGGGGAACGGGAGACGCAACGGACTTCGACGCGTTGGACCCGGCGCAGCAACGGCTCGCGGCGCTGAACATTTTCTACCTCATGCTGCGCGATGCCGGCCGCGATCATAACGATGAATCGAGCGCGGGCTTTGGCAATTACGAGGGCGGCTTTGCCGCAATCGCGAGCCTGTTCCCGGGAGCGGATTGGAAGGGCGACATCTCGATGACGTCGCGCCAGATCAAGACGCAGAGCGGGGGAAGCATCAGCATGTTTGCACCGGGTGGAAAGATCGTCGTCGGTTTCGATGCGGGCTCCAACCAAGCGCTCGACCAGGGCATCCTCACGGAGAGCGGCGGAGATATACGCATCTTCTCGCGTGATAGCGTCACGTTGGGAACGTCGCGCATCTTCACGCTCCGTGGAGGAAATGAAATCATCTGGTCGAGCTTGGGCGACATCGCTGCGGGCACGTCTTCCAAGACCGTGGCCAGCGCGCCACCGACGCGGGTGTTGATCGATCCGCAAAGCGCGGACTTGAAGACCGACCTCGCGGGATTGGCGACCGGTGGCGGCATTGGCGTGCTCGCGACGGTCGAGGGAGTGAAGCCTGGTGACGTGGACCTGGTTGCGCCGAATGGCGCGATCGATGCGGGTGACGCAGGCATTCGCGTAAGCGGCAACCTGAATATCTCAGCGACGCAGGTGCTGAATGCCGAGAACATCCAGGTGACGGGTGCAAGTGTCGGCGCGCCGAGTTCGGTCGCGGTAGCTGCTCCTGTCGTGAGCGTCGCGGCGCCGCCGCCACCGCCCGTGAGCAATTCTGCTACGCCGAATCCTGCGCAGGATGAGCGCGAACGGAAGAAGGACCAGGAAGGGAAGTCGGAAGAGGCGATGTCGATCTTCTCGATTGAGATTCTCGGTTATGGCGGTGGCGATGGAGGGACGGCTTCGCTGTGACCCGTAAGGGGTAATGAGAAGCCGCAGGCGAAAGATCTGAGGGCATCGCGTTAGTGAAACTGCCGACGGTTTCCTTCGGGGCGAAGCGATCAACGAACAATTCGCGATGCTCTTTTCGGTGAAGTAGTAAACGCAAACGATCTGCCTGCCTTTATTATTCTCTGCGTCGCGTTCGTTGCGTCGTCGCGGTTAATTGCATTGATTTTTGGCTTAAGCAGTGAAAACGGCACCGGCGGGATTTTTCTTCCGCCTGGTGCCGTCTTTTATCTGCGGGAAGAAGCGGTTAGCTTCCGATTCCCGGCAGGGGACCGTCGCCGCCAGTTGAGGGCGGCGTAACCGGGTCCGCCGAGGGTTCTATCTCGGTATCGCGTGCACGCGATTGCACGCGGGACAGCGAACTCCATTCGGCGAGCATCGCAGGTTGGTCGCGGAACTTCACGCGCATCATCGCGCGCAATTCGCGCACGATTGCCATGCCGGCATTTGCCTGGTCCTCAAGTCCCGCGGTGCCGCCGACCTGGCGGGCGCGCTCATTTCCCGTGGTGTCGCCGCTGGCCTCGAGCGTTGCGATGAGCGCGGCAAGATCCGCCACGAAGGTCGCGGAGAGACCGCGTTCGGTGAAGAGCGCCGCGCGGTCTTCCACGAGATCGTGGAAGGAGCACGCCGTTGCCGCCAGCTTTGCGTAGGACGTGTGCGGCGGCATGCGGAATGCCTCCGCTGCACCGACGTCCACGCCACGTTCGGCGAGGGCCTTGGCGATCTCCGCAATGTCGCGCATCAGCGTCCGCGTGGCAATCGCCGCGAGGGCGCGCTCACTCGCGTGCTCTCGGTAAGAGCGGTTGCCTCCCTGTTGCTGCGCGGCGGCGGCTTGGAACGCCGCTTTGATCGGCGCGAGGCTGGTGAAGAGCGCTGTCTCTTTTGGGGTGAAGATCACGTCGGCGCGGGCGCCGAAGACAATCACACGTCCTACACACTCGCCTTTGTAGATGATTTCCTTTTTCATAGGATTGTTCCTTCTAGTTTCTGTTCAGTTTCACGCGGCCAGGGAGGACGCGAGATCAGAGAGCAGAAGGCCGAACTGGCTATCGCGGACCTCGAACTCACTTCACACCTGGCGTTGCGCGCGTTGCCGGGCGGAGTGCTGTTGTGCTCTCCGTTTCCGGCGACTTGCGCCTGCCATCCTTGAACTGCTGCGGCTGGTGATCGGCGGCTCCTGTTAATCTTCGGAGGTTTGCGGATCGGTGGTTTGTTGATTCCTCGGCTCCGCCACTTTGGCGGGCTGTGGTTCCAACCCCAGGCAGGTCATTGATGACGCCACTGAGGATGGTTGGGATGGCCGTGGTCGTGAAGGGCGGTGCTGGTTACGGAATCACTGAGTTATTCACATTTGGCCACTTAAGCCCTTGGCAGAGAAGGTAACATCCGGGCGAAAAAAATCTGCGACTCACGGTGTTTAGAAGCCGCGGGCGAAGATCAGCCGCACAGAAGAAGCGCAAGGCAGTTTAGTGATCCAAGGGACCGGTCCGCTTTACGTCAAGGGTCGCCATTACGGGGTATCTGGTTGGACAACCACGGCCGAATCCTCAGGCTTTCGAGTCAATTCCTCCTCTACGACCCGGTAATGGGGGCTACCCTTCTGTCCCTTGGCCCAAGATTCAGCCGCGTTTGGGTCGCGTTGGATCCAAGTTTGAAGAACGGCGCGCAGTTCGCGGTAGTCACTCTGCTGATCTTGTGCGAGTGGAGCTGAGAAATAATTGGCGGCCAAGTAAGGGTCGATCATGCTGCAGCGCTTTGCCAATTGGAGTTCCAAACCTTTGTCGCGGGCGTTGATGGATCGGGTTGCCGTGACGAAATCGAGAAGCTGCTGCGCGGGAAGGTTAAGATTGCGGCCAATCAAGTCCTTTGCCGACTGCAGGGCGGCATTCCGTCCAATCCCCTCGGGAACAGCGCGGACAAAAGCGGTAACCTCGGTGATATCGTTCTCCCCTCCCAACCCCATGGTTGCAGCGTAAAAGCCGGGCCCAAGGAGCCTCTTGGGCAGGTTCTCTTGCGCCCATGCCACCGCGCTTTTTTGGTCAACTTTCGCCCATTCCCGCATGACTCCCTCAATCCCCTTATGTGGATTGGGCAGCTCGGGATGTGCCAAGAATGCCTCTGCTGCAGCTTTTGGGTCCTTTCGAGCCATCCCAACGAAGAGATACTTCTCAAGGTATTCGCGGTTCGAGTAATTGATGTCTCGATGCTTGATCGCCGCGGCAAGCGCGCCTTCCGGATCGATTTCGCCAAAACGTTGCCAGAAAGCGACCCATATCACAGGACCTGTTCCTGACGTCGAGTTGCTAACCACAGAGGATTTGGCCCTCCGCAGAACTTCGATTGCGATCGGGAAATCTTCCTTTCGCATCGATTCGATTAGCAAAAGTAAACGCGCTTGATCGCAATAATTTGGCCGAGTTTTCAGCGCATTGACGATCACCTCTTTGAGGCCAGGCGTCGGTTGGCCTGGGGGAGCATTCTCGAAGATTGCGCCATAGGGATTGTCCCATACGCCGGCAGCAGCAGAATCGGAACCGCCATCGGGTTGTGATGGCGATGAAACCGGATGAGCCACTGCGCGAGGCAACGGATCTATGGAGGTCGCAAAAGTTCGTCCGAAATACAGGCCGAGGAAGAGTCCGGCGATTAAACACACAACTGCCGTTAAGTAGAGGTCGGCGCGTTTCACGGTCTGAGGGCGTGTGGACGTAGACTGCGCCACGAAAGGTCGGAGTCGAGCCCATTCGCGCATTGAGAAACGCGGCAGCGCGCGGTGATGCGTGCCGAAAGGATAGAGACCCGCGTCGAAGAGCGGGACAGGTCGGGCTGCCTCTGGGTGACAGTTGTTATCTTGAGCTTCGTCTTGCTGATCGCGGCAGTTTCCCTCGGGTGAGCCAGCCGGGCTGCCGGGCGCACACCACGGTCATTTACCGGGGCGGGTTTCCGCGACAGACACGGCAGTCACGAGCGTCAGCAGGCTACTGAGGCATATTGCGAAACCCAACACGGCCAGAGTTTGGACGATCACGGGGGTGCGTGCTGCTCCGCCCTTTTCGAGGATCCGCAAGAGCGGCTCCAGCACGAGCGGACTGCTCAACAGGAGCGAGCCAAGAGTCCAAATGCGCGCAGCGAAAGCCGGCCAGCGTCGCACCTGCAAGTGCCGCTCGACTCCGAGTAAGGCGCCTTGCACCAGGAAGAATGAACCGCAAGCCACGGCGATTTTCCATTGCCCGAGAACCATGAAGGCGAGGAGTGCGTGGCCCACAGCGCTCACGGCAAACGTTGAGAAAACTGCAATCCAGATGCCATGACGAGACAGAGGGCGGAAGCATGCGCGCCGCAGCAGTTCCGCTGCGGGAATGTCCCAACGGTGGCTCCAAAACTCGGCGATGGAACGCGCGCCATGTGGCGAGGCAAAAAGCGGGGGATGGCAGAGCCCGGCCGACGCTGCGGCGACTCGGTGAGTGGTGGCGAACATTTCCGCGACGCTCAGCAATGCAATGCCGGCAATAGGCCAGCGGAGCGGGGACCCGGATACAGCGTCCGTCTGCGCGAGTGCCAGTGTTGCAGC
>CBHXZU010000125.1:0-11186 GCA_966125105.1 uncultured Prosthecobacter sp. | reverse complement strand
CGTCGGCGCGCCAAGACTCATGCTCGCGGAATCATCGACCAGCACGAGGCTGCGTGTCTCGGGTGTCGTCACGATGATGGGCGTGGACGGATTCAGCAAAAACACCGCGACCAATGCGATTGCTGCCATCCGGAGTGTGACGACGGGGACTTGCAGCCACGAAGGACGAAGCGCTTTGCCAAAAATGCCGCGCGATAGCGCGAGCACTCCGGCCGTTGCGGCGATTCCGACAATGACCGGGGTCGGGAAAACGGGCTCAAACGGGGGCAGGTTCATTATTCGATTCGGACAGCGAGAGTGCGTTCTTCGTCGTTGCTGCGGGTCTTCACTTTGTTTACGCCGGGTCGCAGGGCGGCCTCTGCTGCGCTGGCGGTCAGGGCGGATTGGCCATTGATCTCGAGGATTTCCATGCCCGCTTCGAGCTGTGCCTTTTTCGCGATCTCGCCGCTGACGCTCGCGACGAACAAAGCCTTTTCTCCGACGCGCAGTTTCACTCCCGGCAGTGAAGCCAGTTCGAAAACGCTGCCGTCCCGCGCCTCGGGATTGCTGATCGCCGTGATGTCGAAGGTCTTCCGTTCACCGGCGCGACTGCATTCAACGTTAATACGATCACCCGGCTTCACGAGCGAAAGCACGAGACGGAGCATGGCACGTGTCTCGATCGGGCGATCGCCTGCGCGCAGGATCACGTCACCCGCCTGGAGCCCGGCCTTTGCAGCAGGCCCGCCCACCATGGTTTCCGATACTTTGGCGCCTTGAATCCGCTCGAGCTTGGCTGCTTTGGCGACGTCGCCATCAACCTCCTCGAGTTGTAGTCCGAAGAATCCGCGCGCCACTTCGCCATCTTCCGCGAGCCGCGCGATGACCTTCTTCATGAGATTCGTCGGGATCGCGAAACCAATGCCCACATTTCCTCCGCTGCCGCTGTAGATCGCGGAGTTGATTCCGATGAGGCGTCCAGTGGCATCCACCAACGCTCCGCCGGAGTTGCCGGGATTGATGGCGGCGTCGGTCTGGATGAAGTCTTCAAAACCACCCGGGCCATTGATCCCAATCGTCCGCTGCTTGGCGGAGACCATTCCCATCGTCGCCGTCATGCCGACTTTGAAAGGATTGCCAATGGCGAAAACCAAGTCGCCAATCTGGGCTTCATCGCTGTTCCCGATGGGAACCCACGGCAGATCGCCCGCTTCGATCTTGAGCAAAGCCAGGTCGGTGGGGCGATCGACGCCTGCGACGCGCGCAGGAAAGCGGCGGCGATCGCTGAGTTCGACGGAAATTGCATCCGCGACGCGCCCGTTGGCGAGATGCACGACGTGGCTGTTTGTGACGATCCAACCGTCCTTCGAAAGGATGACTCCCGAGCCGAGTCCCTGCGTCCGTTCTCGTTCCTTCGCTGTATCTTCCTTCGCGCGATTGAAGAAGCGACCGAGCGGATCGTCTTCGGCCGCCTCTTTCATCAGCCGAGCAGGAAAAACGGAGACCACTGCGGGAGTGACTTTGGATATAAGCGCTGCGTGTCCCGATCGTTTTGCTGGTTCGGTGGCAGGTGCAGTTTCAGCCTGCTGGACCGGGAAGTATGCATCCGCAGTGCCGGGAGCAAGGCGTGGCGCGTTATCGGCGGCAGTTGCTAAAGATCCCCCCAGCGCGGAGGCAGCGAGGAGGGCGAGGGTACGGTTGGGCAATGTCATGGAAAGCGTTACTCGGTTCGTTCGCCGGGTTTCTTGGGGGCATCCCACTGCTCGCCCGCGAAGTCGTCCGACAAGCTTCGGAAGTAATCTTCCACTTCGCGGCGACGGCTTTCCGGTAGCCTTCCGGTGGACGCCACGGGAGCGGAAGTATTAGGCAACTCGGCCAGCAATTCCTGGATGCGTTGCGCCGCTGCTTCGACGTCGGGCAGCGAGTCGAGCGTGAAGGGCGCGTTGAATAGTTTGATCGCAAATTTGTTGAGCTTCTCATCGCCGACGCTGCGAAGCGTCTTCGAAAAGCGCCCCATCGCCTGCGAGCCGCCGCCATCGCGGGCTTCTTCGATATCGCCGGCGATGCCGCCTTTGCCGCCTTTTGGATTGTCCTGCGGCTTATCCGACTTGCCGCCTTGTCCAGGCTTGTCACCTTGCCCCGGTTTTTCGCCCTGTCCGGGCTGGTCGCCCTTCGCCAATCCCTGTCCTCCCGGCTTCTTTCCCGCCTCCCCATTTTTGCCTCCGGGTTGATCGCCAGGTTTGTCGCCCGCTCCCGGCTTGTTTCCCTCGCGGGGCCTGGCCCCTTCGCCTTGAGAGCCGGGCTTGTTCTGCGCGAGTCCGGGTTTTTCTCCTGGCTTCTTTCCGCCCTCGCCATTTTTTCCCTCTCCGCCTTTACCATCACCCTTCTTCTCACCCTCTTTTTCGGCGGCCGCCAATTGCTGCTGAAGTTCGCGCGCCTGGGCTTGTGCCGCGGCCAGTTTGGCAGCGCGCGATGCTTCCAGTCGCTTCGCGGTGTCCCGAAACTCCCGCGCCATCGCGTTGAGTCGATCAGCGGCTTTCCCGGCTTCGCCTTCAGTGCCATCCTGCTTCCCGTCGCTCTTGGTTTCGCCGCCGCCGGCAAGCCTTTCCAGGTCCTTCGCGAGGGCTTCGGCAGCCACCAGTTCGCGGAGTTCAGCGAGGATTTCGCCGAGGGTTTTGTCGGCTGTTTGATCTTCGGCGTCCGCGCTCTTTCCTTTACCGCCTGCTTTTTGTGCAAGTGCGCCCAGGATCTCGTCCGCGAGGCGAGTGTCGCGCGCGGCCTGACGGGTTTGCTCTGGCTTGCTGCTCCCGGTCTCGCTTCCGGACTTTGGATCGGAGCCTTTGCTTTCTCCTTTGCTTTCGGCCTGGCTCGATCCGCGGGTTTCACGGGCGTTTTGCTCCGCCTGGCTGGCGAGCTTCTTCAGCGTCTCGTTCGTCTGCGTGAGTTCCATCGCGCGCAAGAACTGCGCGACTTCCAACAAACGCCGCTCCGCCACTCCGAGGCTGGGGCGGGAGTTGCGGGGCTCCTGGCCGCGCAGAAGTTCATCCGCAGCGCGGATCGCTTTCTCGGCTTCTCCCATTAGTCGAATGGCCGGTTCGCTGGTTTGCGGATGATCCACGATGGCCGCGTAGAGTTCACCCGCGTCACTTACGACGACCTCGTGCTGGCGGCGGGTGGCTTCGATGTTTGTCCCCGCCACGGCCTCCGGCGACAGTTGCTCAGACATGTCGTGCTCTTCACGGGCGAGTCGCTCCGCTTCGTTGGCGAGCTCCGCCAGCGGGCGCATCTGGTCTTCCTGGCTGGGCTTCTCTCCCTCGGAGCCTTTGCTCAGGATCGTCAGGAGTCGCTTGCGCAATTGAAGCAAGGTGGTCAGCGCTCGGTCGGTGGTATTGAAACCCTGGTCGAGCTTCGCGGGACCGCGCAAGCCGAGGCTCAGCGTGGCCTCCTGCATTTGCGTGATCGCGGTGTCCAGGAGGGTGACGTCGTCCGGCGGGATTCCGCCCTTATCCACCCAGTCCTCCCGGATTTCTGTCGCCTTGCCCGAAAGCTCCAACTCCCGTTTGCCAATCGGCATCGCCGAAGCGGTCGCCGCGGCTCCGGAGGAACGAACCGATTCGCGTAGCAGGAACGTGTCGGAAACAATGACTCGCTGATCCGAGATGATCTGGCCGATCTTACGAAGTCCTTCCGCGACTTGTTGGCGATTCGCGCCGCCCATTCCGCCATCGCTATCGCGGAACATCCACCGTTTCTTGAACTCGCGGATGTCGATCGAGCGAAGGGGACTCACCGAACGTGGGCCGCCCCGTGGCTTGTGATCGAGCGCGTAGGCGTAAAGCCGAACGTTGTCGCGGATCGTGAGCGGAACTTTCTCGAGCATCGCCGCTGCGATTTCGGTGACGTTCTTCTGATCCTTCTCACTAATTACTTTTTCGAGTACCCAGTCGCGCTGTCCCGCAGCCTCCAGCACGAGCCCAACTTCGCTGACGCCAAAGTCGTCCTTGGCGCGGATTCGCACGGGAAGCTCCGTGACGCTCGTCGCTTCTTTGTCTTTCACCGGCTCGAGCAGTTCGACGGACGGGAGCGCATCCGCAAACCCCTGCGCGACGTATCTCCACGAGTCGATGGCTTCGCCGGAAGCATCCATGACCGACAAAACGGCATTCGCGCGCGACGTGCCGGCTTTCCACTCGAGCGTGGCCGTCTTGGTCGCAGGATCGACTTTCACGACATGCGCAGGATCGGTGCCGATACTCCACTCCACGCGCTTGGGGACGGTATTGAACGTGAACTCCCATTTCACATTCGTGTCTTCCACCGCGGAGACATCGCCCGTCGCGCGCGTCTCAGGTGCGCGACCGATGTAGTCGGGAAAGTTCAGCGTGGTCTTGATCCCGGTGAGCTTTGGAATGGGTTCAAACTTCAGGGTGTGAGTCGGTGATCGCCCATCGCCAGCGGTGGCATAAAGTTCCAGATCGCTGGTGCGACCGGTCAGCACGATGTCCCAGGAGCGGCCGTCGGGGAGGGGAGTCATGGCGGTTTTCACCCACTCTCCGCCGGATTGCCGAATGAAGAGCTGAGGCTCAGCCGCGCGCCCCTCGACGCGCAATTCCATCCGGGGCGGGTGCCGCTCGTCGAAAACGCCGGGTGCCACGATCCATGCCGGTTCTGAATAAGTTCCGGCAATTCCGGGCGCGACGAAGCGGGTGAGGGCAAAGCGGAAGTCGGGCGAGTGACGAGCGGCCATCAAGAGTATGCCCGCGAGCGACACGGCGCAGAGAATCCAACCCGCAGCTCGTCCAAATGGGATCAGCGAATTCCACTCGTTGCCTTCCACCGCAGCCTTCGACTCAGCCGCCAGGCGAGCGGCGAAATACTGGCTCACGGGATCCGTGCTCTTTTTGGCATCCGCAACTTCCAGGGCCGTGCGGATGCGTTGCCCTAATTCGGGGCGCGCTTCCTCGATGGCCTGCGCTGCGGTGAGACTGGTGTGCTGCCGGCGCGTCGCTCGCCAGCCGCGGAAGACCGAAATCGCGATGATTGCCACCGCCATGAGGCTGATCACCATCCGTAGCGCCGTCGGCATCGGTAGCCAGATGTCGATGGCTGCGAGCGCGCCAAGCGCCAGCATCGAGGCGACGATGGTCACCGCCACCGCGATGGCTCGTGAGTAGTTGCGGCGAGCTTGCGCCAGGGAAGCAATGGGCGTCATGGCATTCGCATTCATGTCGTGGAGGCAGGCTGGGGTTTGGTGGCGGCAAAGTTTTCGAGGGCCAGCAGAACGAGGAGAGCGATGAGCGCCCATGGCCAGATCTCGCCCGGACGCGATCGTGTCTCGGTATTCTCCGGGGCGGGGGGAGAAACATTCACGATTTTTCCGTTCGGAAGTCCGAATGCAGTGCGAAAGGCCGACTCGCCCGCGGTCGCCATCAGCATTTCGTCGGAACTTGGGGCGACCAATTCAAGCCGGCCTTCCGTGGAGTAGTAGCCGGGCTCTCGTTGCTCCCGCACTCCCGGTGAAAGGACTGGAATCTCGCCCGGCGCCATTTGCACGTGTCCCAGCGTGGCGAAGAGGCTTTTCACGAAAGGCGCGAAGAGCGCTTCACGCGGAGTGTCGCTCCACTCGCGGTTCAGCGGATGGAGGCACGCAAGCACGGCGCCGGATTCTGCGCCTGCGCGCGCTTTCTCCGCGAGGAGCACGTGTCCCGTGTCGAGCGTCGCGAGCGCTTTCCAAGTTGCGCCGAGTTGCAGGGCGCAGGCGTCCCGCCACTCGAAGCTCCGCAAATCGCCACCATCGCGCCCATCGAACTGGGCAAGCGCGGGGTGCTCGCGATCCCACTGCGAGATGGCGCGCTTTTCCTCTCCGCCCGTGAGCGCGAGGCCCTCGGGGAACAATCCGGTTTCGACCAACGCCGCGGTCGATTCCGCCGTCCACTTGCCGTTGATGATCGTGATCAATCCGCCGCCTTTGGCGACGAAAGCCTCGAGCCGGCGCGCCGTCGACTGCGGCAACTCGGTCACGCCGCACAGGGCAATCGCCTTCACGCCGGTCAGGTCGACGTCCCCGCTGCGCCCCTCCAGTGCGTAAACGATTTCCGGTTTGAACGGAGACTTCCCATGCGCGGCACCAGAAGCGCGCAGCGCCTTCTCGATAAAGTAAGCCTGTCCCTCGAACGGAGTGCTGCCAGGTTGTCCGTCCACCAGCAGCACGCGGGCAGGCTCGGTCCACCGCGCGGCGAAAGGACGCCGATCGTCCACGGGCCACGCGTCACCGCCTTTCACGCTCACCCAGCCGCGAATCTCTTCCTTTGGCGGGCGGAACTTGAAAACGACGCGCTCTCCGCCCGGCGCAACCACCGCCGTCTGCCGCAATCCGTCCGCTTCGAGTAAAACGGTGCGCGATTCTTCCGACGCCCGGCCGCGAGGCATCCACAGCAGCACTTCGAGTTCCATTTCTTCATCGACGTAAGGCGTAAGCAAAGTGACGCGCCGGATCGCGGCATTATCCACGCTCGGCGGTTCCAGCGGCACCAGTTCGAGTTCCACCCGTGGCGGCCAAACGCGGGGCGGTTCCGACGGCAGATGACTGCTCGCGAGATGCGAGATGAGCACGACTTTCCCCGCGCCGCTCGTCGCTGAAAGTTGATCGAGCGCCCATGAAAGTGCTCCTTCCACGCGGGTGGGAGATCCTGCTGTCGGGTGATACCGATCGAGCGAGTCGATCAACTGCACCTCGTCGGCAAATTGCGCCAGCTTGACGTTTCCTTTTCCGACCTTGGTCAGTGCTTTCTCCGCCGCCTGTCGCGCGGCTGCAGCCATCTCCGGCGTCACGCTGCCCGAGGCATCCACCAGAATTATCGTTTCCGCCGCTTTCTCTGCTGCTTTCTCCGCATGCAGGAAGAAGGGCCGGGCGAAAACGAAAGCGAGCAGCGCGACGACCGCCATGCGCATGAGCAGCAGCGGGATCTCTTCGAGGCGCGATTTCTTCTTCCGTTCGCGCACGGCCTCGTTGAGAAAGCGCAGCGTGCCAATCGGCAACTCGCGATACTTCCGTCGCCGGCTAAGATGCAGCCACAGGGGAATCGCCGCTCCGGCGATTGCCAGCAAATATGCTGGATTTAGGAACATGGCGCGGAGGATGTCGGCTAGCCATGGAGCGTCAAACGGGAATTGCGGAAGTTAACTTATATATCATTTCTCGTGAACGCTTTAATGGGTTGAGTGTCCAAGGACGGTCGTCTAGCCATGGCCTCGTTCCCGCATTTCCGTTCATGAACTCCCGGATTCGTTCAGATTTTCCTCACCGAAAGGCCAGCGCGCGCGGAGAACCGTGCATGTTCGTTAAGAGCATGGCGCGTGGCGGGAGAGGTCTGATCTGTGGCGCGCTGTTTTCCCTATGCGCGCTTTCGGCGTCGACGGCGGCCGATGCTGTTCCGAAGCCGCGGGTCTGGATTTTCAACGGAACGCCGGGCGACGACGAGCATCACACTTTCTATGAGCGCAACCTCGCTCGTCTCCGGAAAGCGCTGACCGATCGCTTTGGCATTCCGGCGGAGAATCTGATGGTGCTCTATGGACCAAAGGAGGCCGGCTACGATGGGCCGTGCACACGCGAAGCGCTGCTTGCCGAGCTTGGCAAAGCCGCGCAATCGACGCAGTCCGCCAACCCGGCGCCGGTCTGGCTGATCTTTCAAGGTCACGCGAATCCCATTCCAGGTGGCGCAAACTTCAACCTGCCCGGCAAGGATGTGACGGCACGCGAAGTCGGAGACGCCCTAAAGAGCGCGAATGCCAATGTGCCGATCGTCACCGTGATGACCGCGGCATGTTCGGCGGCGTTTGTTCGTCCGCTCTCGGCGCCCGGTCGCTTCACCATCGTCGCAACCACTCCCGCGGATCCGGAAAATGAAACCGAGTTTCCCGAGGCTCTCGCCATGGCGCTGGAGTCCCCCGGCACTGACAGCAACCGCGACGGAATGGTTTCCGTCACCGAGCTATTCCTTTCCTGCCACGCGCATGTGCAGCAGATCTACGAGAAGCAGGGCTTCATGATCAAAGAGCACGCGCAGCTCGATGGAAACGGTGATGGTCGCGGAACGCAACGCCCGGCGCCGCTCGACGCCGAGCCCGCTGAGAAAGTCGGCCTGCGCATCACGCAACCTGAGAAAAAGTTCGAATAACTCCCATGCACGATCCCGCCAAAATCCTCGCTTCCGCTCGCGATGCACTGCGCGCCGAAGTCCAAAAATGCATCGTCGGTCAGCAACGGCCGGCCGAATTGCTCTTCATCACGCTCCTTTGTGGCGGCCACGCACTGCTGCTGGGCGTGCCTGGGGTGGGCAAGACGCTGCTGAGCGCGACGCTGGCGCGGGCGCTGAAGCTCGAGTTTCGGCGCATTCAATTCACGCCGGATCTCATGCCCGCGGACATCACGGGTTCGGAGGTGCTCGAGGAAGACCCGACGACTGGACGCCATCAACGCGTGGCGATGCCTGGGCCGCTTTTCACGAACGTGTTGCTCGCCGATGAAATCAATCGCACGCCGCCGAAGACGCAGGCTGCGCTCTTGCAGGCGATGCAGGAAGGGGAGGTGACGATTGGCCGCGAGACGCATCGGCTATCCCGGCCATTCCTTGTTCTCGCCACGCAAAACCCGATCGAGATGGAAGGCACGTATCCGCTGCCCGAAGCGCAGCTCGATCGCTTCCTCTGCTGCATTCGCATGGGATACCCGTCGCACGAAGAGGAAGTCACGATCGCGACGACCGGTCCCGCGGCGGCGCTCGACCAGGTGAAATCCGTGCTCGGGCCGGACGATATCCTCTCGCTGCAGCACTCCGTGCGGGCCGTTCCCATCGCTTCCGATGTGGCGAGCTACGCGGTGCGCTTGGTGGCGGCAACACGGGCAGGAAGTGGAACAGCCGTGAGCGGCGTGGCGGACTTCATCGAATGCGGCGCCAGTCCGCGCGCGTCTCAGGCGTTAATCGCAACGGCGAAAGCGCGCGCGCTTCTCCAGGGACGCGTTCACGTGGATTTCGCTGACGTCCGCGAACTGGCGCCAGATATTCTGCGGCATCGTCTCGTGCTGAACTTCCGCGCGCGCGCCGAAAAGGTGGATGCCGACGCCATCATCGCGCGCATCATCGAACAGGTAAAAACCGATCCTTCGTGAGCAGCCTCGCTCCATCGCTTGCGGACCCGGAGATCTTCCTCGCTCTCGAGGATCTCGAACTCGCCGCGCGTGGTCTTGCCGACACGGTTTGGTTGGGACATCACGGGAGCATCTTGCGCGGCAGTGGGGTCGAGTTTCACAGCCATCGCGGATACGAGCGCGGCGATGATCTGCGCCTCGTCAACTGGACGCTCTACGCGCGGCACCGCAAACTCTTCGTCCGCGAGAGCCGCCAGGAATCGCGCAGACCTGTTTACTTGCTGATCGATTCCAGCGCCTCCATGGGAGTGAAGCACGGCCCTTGGTCGAAGTTTCATTACGCGTCGCGCGCCCTCGCCGCGCTCGCGCACCTGGCCGCGGGGCAAGGGGACGCTCCTGCATTCGGGATGCTGGCAGAGCGGCTCGAGTCGGTCATTCCAGCGCGGACGGGTGCGCCGCACGTGGCTGGAATCTGCGCGGCGCTTGGAGGGGTGACTCCCTCCGGCACCGGCAATCCCGCCAAAGCCCTGCTAGAAGCACGTCATCTATGCAGGCAGCGTGGCTTCGTCGTCTTCGTCTCCGACTTTTTCGAAAACGAGGACGTGGTCATCGGTGAACTCGCCCAGCTTCGCGCCCAAGGTCACGACGTTCTCGCATTGCAGGTGCTCGACCCGGTGGAGGTGGAGCTTCCTGCCACCGGGGACTTCGAGTTCCTGAATGTGGAGGACGGAAAGCGGATGCGAGGTAGCGCGGAAGAAATCCGCGTGGCACACGCGCGCCTGGTGGCGAATTGGCGCGCGAAGCTGCGAACCTCCGCGATCGCCGCGGGACTGCGGTGGGAAAGTGTGACTACCGCAGAACCCCTCGCGCCATTGTTGCGCCGGTGGCTCGGTTAGCAGGGCTTGCCCCTACAGAGTCGTTGCGCTTTCTGCGGAGAGAGCGGCTTTACTGCAGCACTTTGCCAAAGAACTGCTTCATCTCCGCCCACGACTCCTTGTCGGCCTTTTCGTTGTAAGCCTGGCCTTTGCTCGGGTCGTTACCGGCGGCTTTCTTGGTGAAGCTGTGCACGGCATCGGGGTAAGCGACGAAGGTCAGGTCGACATTCGCCTTCTTCATCTCTTCTTTGAAGGCTTCGACTTCCGGTGGCTTCACAAAAGGATCTACCGCGCCGTGGAGGACGAGGACCTTGGCTTTCACGCCGCCTGGCTGGGCCGGCATGGTCGTGCCGAGACCGCCGTGGAAGCTCACCACGCCATCGATGTCCGCGCCGCTGCGGGCCAACTCCAACACGGTCGTTCCGCCGAAGCAGTAGCCAATCGCTGCGAGCTTCTTCGGGTCGACTTGCGGCTGTTGTTTCAGTTGATCGAGCCCGAGTTGAACGCGTTTGCGAAGGAGAGGGAGGTTGCCTTTATACTTTCCGGCCTCGGCGGCGCAGTCCTTGGGATCAGTCGGCCGAATGCCTTTCCCGTAAATGTCCGCGGCAAACGCGACATATCCCTGCTCCGCGAGCTGCCGGGTGCGTTGCTCGGCGTAATCCTGCACGCCGGTCCAGTCGTGGATCACCAACACGCCCGGACGCAGTCCCTGCTTCACGTCATCGTAAGCCACGTAGCCTTCCAGTTCCGTGTCGCCATCCTTGTAATTGACCTTGGCGGTCTTGATTTCGGCGAAGGCGGGGAGGGCGAGGGCTACGAGCGCAGCAAAGCAGCGGAGTTTCATAGGCTGAGCACTTTAGCGGTGTTTTCGATCCTCGCCAAGAGGAGGGTGCGCAACGGGCAACGGCCAACTGATCCAGGGTTGCGCGCGTGGAGCAGTTGAACCCGCCCGTTCGCGGCAAAAGTGAACCATTTTGCACGCTGCTTTGCGCTTCGTGTACGGTACAGAAACTCCAAAGCAGTCTGCTTTGCGTGTCCGACTCCGTAAATCAACCGCAATGCACGCAGCTTTGCTTCCGATGTACGGTACATCATCCTCGATGCAGTCTGCGTTTTCGTTCCTGTACGCAATTTGCAACTCAAAGCACCCTGCGTTGGCATGCAAATGCGCTATTTTGGGT
>CBHXZU010000124.1:0-11232 GCA_966125105.1 uncultured Prosthecobacter sp. | reverse complement strand
TCCTGGTCGTCGAGCGGAGCACCGACGGCACGCTGGACCTAGCGAATCGCCTCGCCGCGGGGCAAGCCGCGTTTCGCGTTCTCGGCAATGAAGATCAAAGAGGGAAGGGCCACGCCGTGCGTTGCGGCATGCTCGCTGCCACGGGAGAGATCCGTTTCTTCATGGATGCGGACCTCAGCACGCCGCTCGCAGAGATAGGAAAGTTTCTCGAGGTATTTCGCGCGCGTCCGGCGACGGATATCCTAATCGGCAACCGCCAGCACGCGATGAGCCGGATCGTGCGACGCCAAAACTGGCTCCGCGAACGGATGGGACAGACGTTCAATGCGATCCTGCGGAAGATCACGCACCTGCCGTTTCCGGACACTCAGTGCGGGTTCAAGGCATTCCGGAGCCGCGTGGTGGAACCGCTCTTTACGGCGCAAACCGTCGAAGGCTTTGCCTTCGACGTGGATCTGCTGCTCCTCGCGCAGAGGCGCGGCTACGTGGTCGAAGACTTGCCGGTCGAGTGGCACAATGCTGAAGGCAGCAAAGTGCACATGGTCCGCGATTCCTGGCGGATGCTGCGGGACGCGCTGCGGCTTACGCGGCGAAGGTAGTCGCGGCGCGGGAGCACCAAATAGGTCCTATAGGACCCATGTGACGCATAGGATCTATTGCCGCGGCCTTGCACCAGCACGAGCGCTCCCCACAAAAGCAAAACCGCCCGCCGGTATCCCAGCGGGCGGTTTGCGAAGTGATTGGCTCTCGGGTTACGAGATGAGCGCCTTCACGACCTTGCCGTAGTTGTCGGTGAGGCGGAAGTCGCGGCCATTGTAGCGGTAGGTGAGCTTCTCGTGGTCGAAGCCCATGAGCGCCAGGATGGTCGCGTGGAAATCGTGGATGTGAACCTTGTTCTCCACGGCCTTGCCACCGAACTCGTCGGTCGCGCCGTAAGCCTGGCCACCCTTGACGCCGCCACCGGCGATCCAGGCGCACATCGCGCGGCCGTTGTGATCGCGGCCGGCGTTGTCGTTGCCGTTGCGATCCTTCGTGACCGTGCGGCCGAATTCACCGCCCCAGATAATCAGCGTCTCATCGAGCAGACCGCGCTGCTTGAGATCCTGGATGAGGGCTGCGGCCGGCGAGTCGATCGCGCCCGCGGTGCGCGGCAGCGAGGTTTCGAGGTTGCCGTGCATGTCCCAGCCACCGTGCTCGACTTGGACGAAACGAACGCCGCGCTCCACGAGACGGCGGGCGACGAGGAGCTTCGAGCCCATGTCGGTCTTGCCGTACATCTCCTGGATATTCTCCGGCTCCTTCGAAACGTCGAAAGCTTCCGTCGCTTCGGTCTGCATCTTGAACGCCATTTCAAAGGCCTCGATACGGGCTTCGAGCTGCGCGTCCTTCTGGAGCTGCGCGGCGTGCATCGTGTTCAGCTGCTTGACGAGGTCGAGCTGACGGCGCTGACGCTCCATCGGGCTGAACTGATTGCGGATGTTCAGGATGACGTCATCCAGGTTCATTCCGCGGCTATAGTTGACGTTCACGCCCTGGTACATGCCAGGAAGGAACGACGACTGACGCCACTCCGGACGACCACCGATCGTCACGAAGCCGGGCATGTTTTGATTCTCAGTGCCGAGGCCGTAAACCATCCAGGAGCCGAGCGAAGGCTTCGGCAGCTGGAGCGAACCGGTGTTCATGAAGCGCTGGGCGACTTCATGGGCCGGGATGTCGGTCCAGAGCGAGCGGATCACCGCGATGTCGTCGATCTGCTCGGCGAGCTTCGGGAACACTTCCGAGACTTCAACGCCCGACTTGCCGCTCTTATTGAACTTGAAGGGCGAACCGTAGGCCAAACCGTCCTGACCAGGGATGCTCTTGCCATCGTACTTGGTGAGCTCCGGCTTCGGATCCCACGTGTCGACGTGAGTCGGACCGCCCGAGGCGAAAATGTGAATGATGTGCTTGGCCTTGACCGGGAAGTGCGGCTGCTTCGGAGCGAGCGGGCCTCCCATCTTGGGACCTGCATTGAGGGCAGCGGCACCTTCAGCGAAGGGATTGATGCCGAACACGGCCGCCAAGCTCATCGCGCCGAAACCCATGCCGGTGCGCATCAGCATCTGGCGGCGGGTAAACAGCATGTCATCCATCGAGGCGCTATGCTCGCGGATGTATTTCTCGGTGGGACGTTGTGGTACGCTCATGGGTGGTCTCGGTGACGGTTTTGTTCGGTGGTGATGGCTTTATGCCACAAATGGTTGAATCAGCAACTGAGGATTCTGTTAGCCGACTATGGCACTTAACAGCAGGAAACCCGCCTTTTTAGGACTGATTTTGGTAATTATAATGGGCGAGAATGACTTCCGCCGGGCGCGGAGAATGGACGATCGAGTAATCTGCTCCACCTAGCCGGGTTTGTCCTGTGGAAAAGATGCTTCGTATGGGCGGCCAGCCAGCGTCGTTGTAATTAGCGCGTCCGACTGGACGCAAACCGGGTCGCCCTCTTTATATAGCCACATTGCTCACGGGGAGTGAGTTTCATGACGGAAAAGCAGCCCCAAGCCATCCGAAATCGACCGATTTCCGCACGCCGCAAAATCGCGCATTTTCAACCTAAACGCCACGGTCGCGATAGGATGCATGGTCGAAAGCTGACGTCCTTCGGCCAGAAAATCCGATTTTCTTACCGAAGGACGACGTCCTCGGACTCGTTTGACCGATTTTCTTGTCGAAGGACGACGTCCTCGGACTCGTTTGAGAGAATTTCTTGTCGAGGGACGACGTCCTCGGACCCGTTTGAGAGAATTTCTTGTCGAAGGACGACGTCCTCAGACACGTTTGAGAGAATTTCTTGTCGAAGGACGACGTCCTCAGACTCGTTTGCCCGAATTTCCTGTCGAAGGACGACGGCCTTGCACGAGATTCCCGGACCCTAGAGCCCACTTCGGCTTCCCTTATGAGCCGGGTGCGATGACGAACCGCAACCTTCGCCCGCACGCCATTTGCGCCGCTTCCACGGACTTTTTTGCGGCAAGTTCACGCAATCGGCCCATTTATGCCGTCCTTTTGCCGAATCTGGTGCGTGAAGTGCTTCCGGCTTGCCGCCCCGTTAGCACTGCCAATGAGAATCGACATCCAAAATACCACTTATGCGCCGCACTGGGAAGTTCTGCAGGACCTCATCAGCCGCGACCGCACGCTGCGTTCTGACGTGACGATGTTGGTCGTCGATGGCGTCTTCCGCTTCTTCGATGGGTCGGGAAAGGAATTGCCTCTGAAGCTCCCGCGCACCATTTCCGAAACGACGCTCGAGGACCGGAATGGGCAGGTGAAGCTGCTTGCCTGGTTGGGGTGGACTTTCGGTTTTACGTCCAACCGAGCGGCCGACGCGGCGCATGGGAAGCCGGCGCTGTAGGCGGTCGAGGCGCAGCTGCCGTTAAAGGAGCATGGGCCTCCGGCCCGTAAGTGTGGTGACCGCAAAATGGGTAGACGGGGTTGCAGGAATGCGCGGGTGGCTTTGCGCCAGCTCAAACGAGCGGGCTTCACTCTGGATGTGATCCTGAAATAAAGCGTCTCGTGCCTGGGGCGCTCTCCGTTACGGGCCGGAGGCCCATGCTCCTCTCGCGAGCGAATACGACGCGTTTGACTTCCCCGGGGACGGACGTGGTGTCATCTAGAGGCATGGCCGCAATTCAATCCGCGCGATCGCTCGACTGACGTGAGGTCTCTTGCTCGACGAACTCTACGCGCCGCCTGCAGCTTCGTGGCGTTTGGAATCGGCTTTGCGCTGATTGCGTCGGTGCTGACCGCGAATGTTCCGACGGTGCGCGTCGCGCATTTGAGTCAAAAGCTGGATTGGCTCGCCGAGCATCCGAGTGATTACGACGTCCTGGTCATTGGCTCCAGCCGCATGCGGCAGGTAGTGCCGGCAGTTTTCGACACCGAGTTTGGGAAAGCCGGGATGCCGGTGCGGACCTTTAATCTGTCGGCCGATGGGATGCGTCCGCCGGAAGATGCGAATGTGCTCGATCGAGCGATGGCGACGCGCAAGGGACCGCTGAAGCTCATTGTCATGGAGGCGAATCCGATCGCGCTGAAAATCAGCGAGGAAGACGAAGGCACGGCGCGCATGATTCACTGGCATGACACGAAACGCATTCTCACGATTTGGCGGCGCGCTTTTTCGCACTCTGTAGAAAAGCCGCCGTGGTTTGGGAAATGGGTATCGGACACGTGGCGGCAAGTGCGTTTTGCCTGGGGCCACACGCGCTACTGGGTTTGGAACTCGGTGCGACTGGGGCAAGGCTCGGAACTTTTGCACGAAAGCCTCGGGCTGAAATCGTCGAAGCGGATTGAGATTGGCTTGGGCCCGCTGAACGACGGCTACATCGCGCCTGTGGCCAACCCGATGTCGCCCGGAGAACTCAAGAGTTACCAGCGTTCGCTGGAGAAGAAGCTGAAGCTCGGCAGCGACTTGGATCCCCTCGATACCGCGAGCCAGCTCCAGGTAAGGAAAGCCGCGGAGATTGCGAAGCGGTTCGGCGCGCGACTGGTGATCGTGGCGCCGCCGGCGGTCGTGGTGCAATCGTTCGAGCCCATCCTGCAAAAGGGCTCCGATACCATTTTCATCGACCTTTCCGATCCGGCGAAGTTTCCGGAGTTATTCGTTCCGAATCTCCGTCGGGACGGCAGCCATCTCACGGCGGAAGGGAATGTTCTGTTCACGGAGATCCTCGCAAAACACCTAGTGGCGGCGATTGAAGGGAAGGCTGGGGCGCCTGGAACTCGATAATCGACGTGCAGGTGCCGTGACTCAGCGCGACACTTCGCGCGGGGAAGGGCGCTCCATGGGGTGTCTGGATCCAGCGCTCCTCGCGGACTTCTTTGACGAAACTCCTCGGGCAGCCCACTCCTCTTCGTTCCACGATTTAGTCTTTTGCCGTGAACGCGCCTTTCAACAACAGCTACGCCAGACTCCCGGACCGCTTCTTCGCGCGCATTGCGCCTACTCCGGTCGCCGCGCCGAAGTTGATCCGGGTGAACCGTCCGCTCGCGCTGCAGCTCGGATTCGATCCCGCATGGCTTGAGAGCGAAGCCGGCGTGCAGGTGCTCGCGGGCAATCGTGTGCCGGAGGAAGCGGATCCCATCGCCACCGCGTATGCGGGGCATCAGTTCGGCGGCTTCGTGCCGCAACTCGGGGATGGGCGCGCGATCCTTTTGGGCGAGGTGATTGATCGCGACGGCGTGCGCCGCGATGTGCAGCTGAAGGGCGCCGGGCCGACTCCGTTTTCGCGGCGCGGCGACGGACGCGCGGCGCTCGGCCCGGTTCTTCGCGAATACGTGGTGAGCGAAGCGATGGCTGCGCTCGGTATTCCCACCACGCGGGCGCTGGCTGCGGTGCTGACGGGAGAGAAGGTGATCCGGGAAGAGGTGCAGCCCGGCGGCGTGCTCACCCGCGTGGCGTCCAGCCACATCCGGGTCGGCACATTTGAGTTCTTCGCCAGCCGGGATGACTTGGACGGCCTGCGCGCGTTGGCTGATCACGTAATTGAGCGCCATTACCCCAATGCCGCGACTGCCGAGCATCCGTATCGCGCCTTGCTCGCCACGGTGGTGGGTGCGCAGGCCGCGCTCATCGCGCAGTGGATGCTGATCGGTTTCATCCACGGGGTGATGAATACCGACAACATGTCCATCGCGGGTGAGACGATCGACTACGGTCCGTGCGCGTTCATGGACAATTACGATCCATTGACCGTCTACAGTTACATCGATCGCGGCGGGCGCTACGCCTACGCGAATCAGCCGGCGATTGGGCAATGGAATCTCACGCGGCTGGCGGAATGCCTCCTGCCGTTGATCGACGAAGACATCGATCGGGCGGTCGCGCAGGCAAAGGAGGCGCTCGAAGGTTTCGCGCCGGCGTTTGAGCGCGCTTACCAGGAGGGTTTGCGTCGCAAGCTGGGCTTTCTCACTCCGATGGAAGGGGACGCCGTCCTTGGTCGCGATCTGCTTCACGCGATGACGGCAAATCGCGCCGATTTCACGAATACCTTCCGCAGTTTGAATGAAGCGGCGTCCGGGACGGATGGGGACACTCTCGCGCGCAGCCAATTCGCGGATCCGACCGCGTACGACGCTTGGGCTGCGCGGTGGCGGGAGCGGCTGGGGAAGGAGACGGTGGATCCTGCAGTGCGCAGCGCGCAGATGCGCGCGGCAAATCCCGCGTTCATTCCGCGCAATCATCGCGTCGAGGCGATGATCCAGGCGGCGATTAGCCGGTCTGACTTCGGGCCGTTTGAAGAACTCCTGACGGTGCTTTCGAATCCTTATGAGGATCAGCCCGCCTACGCCCACTACGCAAAGCCGCCGGAAGAACACGAGCGGGTGGAGAACACGTTCTGCGGCACGTAATCGAAAAAAAAGTGGAGAGAAGATCCGGGCGATAGAGTTCCCGCGAGTGATCGAGTGCGCTCAGTCGTCGAGAGAATGCTCAAGAAAGACCGCGTGAAAAGTTTGCCCGCAGTGCAGCAGTCCTCTGCCAAAAACGCCGCAAGCACGCTTGGGCCGTAGGACGGGTCGCCAGAGCGGTTCGGGTGTGCCAATCAAGGTTGAGCTCGACACCAGGGAAGTGCCAAAGACCGCCGGACCCGGAGAGCAAATCCGGGGAGCGCCATCCTTGGTGAATGGAACGATGACACCGCTCTGGCGAGCGGTGCTACGGCGCAAGCGTGCTTGCGGCACTCTACTTTTGCTCACCTCAGAATCCGTGAGGATCCGTCGCTAAAACACCTCAGCTCATCTATCCGCCAGCCTTCGGCTCTCCGGCGGGCGCAGATTCCTGGATGCGCTTGAGCGACGGCAGTTGGTACTGGTTCTTCACGAGGCGCTCGATTTGATCCGCCTGCGCTGCATCGAGGTAGATGCGGGTGGGGTCCTCGTTGAAGTCGATCGTGTGGATTCCGTTCGTTGCCTTCGCGAGCGCCGCCGGGACGTCATCCAGGCTTTGCAGGGTCACGCCGTTGATCTTTGTGACCACCAGCGAATTGAGATCCTCGTAACCGACGGTCGCGGGTGTCGGCAGCACGCGGCTGAGGAAGACGATCTTCTTCGGTCCATTGCGGAAAAGCTCGTTTTGGTAGCGGTCGTAATAGGCGAGGCGATCCGGGGGACGACGGCCGCGCTCTCCCGGCCCAGCGAACTCTCGGAGATATTGCCGTGACAGCTCCTGCAGGATGAGACCGCCCAACACGTAGAACCGCGGCGGTGTGTCGATGATGTAAGGATCGCTCACGTAGTCACTCGGCTCCTTGCGGCCGAGCTTCACCTCCACCTTTTGTTTTTGCCCGTCGCGCAAAACCTGGAAGGCCACGGTGTCGCCGACGAAATGCAGCGTGCTCAGGAGATGACCGGCAGCGAGCTTGCCGTAGGCCGGATCATTGTAATTCCCGTCGCGATCGATCTCGAATTCGTCGACGCCGAGAATCACGTCGCCCTTGCGCAGGCCGCCTTTTTCCGAGGGACCGTCAGCCACGGTATCCGTGACGAAAATGCCTCCGCTGACATCCTCTGGCACTTTGGAATAGCGGCGAAGCGCCGGGTCGCGCATCGCGCTGAAACCATAACCGGCACGCGGGAAGCCCTCGTATTTTCCATCGGCAGAGTCCTTGAGGAAGTGCTCGATCACCTGCGCGGGAATGACGTTCGCATTGCTCGACTGCGTGTCGTAGCTCATCAGCACGCCGGTCAGTTTGCCTTTGTTAATGACGGGAAGCGTGAAGCTGCTGTCGCGGCTCTGCATGCGGACGGTCATCCGATAAATGAGCAGGGAACCCTCGAGCGGATACGGCGCATAGTCCGCAGTGGTCATCAGTCCGCTCGTGACGAGCAGGCGGCCGTTGTTCTCAAGCTGCCATACGTCGAGTTGCTGCCCGATCGCGCTTGCTCCGACGTCGAGGCGCGGCACGTCTTTTAAAAACTCGGGATCTTCAGCGCGAAGCAGCGCGAGGTTGGCTTCGTAATCGACGAACTCCACCGAGGCGGGAACCTTGCGTCCCCCCTCCGGCACCTCGAACTCGAGGTAGGTGGAGTTTTGCACGAGGTCGCCGGTGACGAGGACGCGGGCTTCCCCCTTCGGAGCGATTACCGCGCCGATCGCGCGCTTGGTAGCGGGCTGCCGTTTGCCCCAAGGGCGCAGGAAATCCCATCCCTGGCTGGTGACGTTGACGCGCACCACTGCGGGCTTATCCGCCGCATGAATCAGCGGCACCAGCAGGAGTGAAAGAATCAGAACGAGGCGCATGGTTGGAAAATCAGTTCGAGTTTGCGGGGCGGCCGAGGGATTGTTCGTTGAGAACGTTGTAGCGCTTGCGAATTCGATCGCGGGCGTTCTCCACGTCGGCGCGCTGCAGGACGAGCGGACGGCCGATTCCCTCGAACTCGATCACGTACTGTTCAGGCTTCTCAGCGAGAGCCTCGGCCAACGCTTGCAGGTTGCGAATCGGTTTGCCGTTCACTTTCTCGACCATGCCTTCGCGGAATTCGTCGAGGTAGGTATTGATGGGATCGGGCAGCAGCGCGGTGAGCACGACGATTTCGTCGCGCTCCTTATACATCTCATCGTTGATGAAATGCTGATACGCATACGCGAGCCGCGGGTTCCCGAATTGGTAAGTCATCAGGAGATTGCGATTCATCGGCTGGAAGAGGAGTCCGCCGAACGCCACGTAGCGCGGCGGATCGTAGCTCGTCGCCTGATAGGTGTAAGGCCACGCTTCATTGAAGGCGACGTCCACCGTCATCGGCTTGCCATCGCGCAGCAGGTCGAACTTGGCGACATCTCCCTTGAATTTTCGCTCCGCGACTTCTGCCATCATCACGCGCTCGCCTTCCAGGACGACCATGCCATCCGCTTCGATCGGGAGGCCATCGACTGCGGTGAGCACATCGCCGACCTTCAATTTATCGTGCGCCACGCTCGCCTGGCCGACTTCCGTGACCACAATGCCGATGCCGTCGTCCGGCAGTCCCAGCGCCTTGCGATGGGTGGCGTTTTGCAGCGGGAACGTTCCGACCGCCAGATCCATGTAGCGATCGTATTTCCCGTCTTCCACGTCCTTCAGGAAGTGTTTCACCACGGGGGTCGGGATCATGTAGCCGACGTTCTGCGCGACATCGCCGCTGAAGCCCTGGAACGCCACGCCGACCACGGTGCCGTTTTGCAATACAGGCCCGCCGGAGTTCCCGGGGTTGATTGCGGCATCGATCTGGATCGTGAGGTGCGAATCCATCACCGAGTGCGCGTAGGGACGGAAGTCGATGCGCGAAACCACGCCATGTGTGACGCTCAGGCGATCGCCGCCGATCGGGTAACCGTAAACCGAGACGCTCGATTCAATCTCGGGCACGCCGCCGACGGAGAGCACGCGCGTGTCTTTCCAAAATCCGGGGTCCTCCACCTTGAGGATCGCGAGATCGCAGTCGTGCGCGATGTGCTCGACCGTCGCGACGTACTTCTTCGGATCGTTTTCCTTCTCCACCGTGAGCAGGCGCGCGTTGCTCACGACGTGCGCATTGGTCATCAAGCGGTCCTTGCTGACGACCCAGCCGGTGCCGCTGCCGCCGCTCATCTGGCCGGGAAGCCACGGGACGCGATAGTTAAACTCCTGCGCGGTGTTATTCACGCGCACCAGGGATTTGCGGAACTCATTCGGCTGCGCGAGGAGAGGTGCGGCGCAAGCGAGGAGAATGCACAAGCTGCGGATCATTGCGGGCGGACGATGCATGCGTGTTGGGTGGTTGTAAAAGGAAAGCCGCTGGAGTTTTGCTAAGACCGTCATCGGGTGAAAACGTTGAATGACGGTGGCGCCATTCTGTCCCGGGCGCATCCGCCCCTGCAAAACGGACCGAATCTTTCATTAGCGGGGTGTTATTCCCCGGAAACTAACGCGCATATGGAAACGTTCGAACAACAAGAGCAACGGGCACGACAGCGGATGCATCCGGCTGCCGCTGTGAAGGCTGCCCTCGTGGCGGGATTGATAACTTTCGTGGTTCCCGGCGGGCCATGGATGTCCTATGAATCGGGCTTTGCGGTGATGGGTCGCGTTCTTACAGAGAGCGTTTTGATCGCGGCGGCGTGGCAGGCTGCATTTGCGCTCGCGTACGGCTGGGCAATCGCAGCGTTGATTTACTCAATGTCCACGCTGAGCGGCATCATTGTCGGCGCATTGATGAGCATCCCGATTTACGCGGTGAATGTCATGGTGCTCCGCAATGGCTTCGGCGCGCTCGGAAACGAGGTGCACGCGGGAATCGCGCACTTCATGTTCTGCCTGCTTTTCTCCGCGATGTACCGGGCAATGGCCGTTTCCGCGCCGCGCCCCAGCATGCGCTAGGTGAAGTAGGTAACGAGACTTGCGCTTCAGTGCGCGGGCAGCCGGGAACGGCACCAATCGTTCCGCAGTAGAGCTGCGCACGCGAGGATCTTTGCATCCTCTCGATTCGCTGCAGCGGGCGGTTGCTTAAAGCCGACAAACTCCGCGCCGTTATGCATCCAGCGTCCTTCATACATCGCGGTCTTTCCTTCGCCGAGTGGCACGATTTCCAATTCGAACGGCGTTGCCAAAAGCCATTTCAGAAAGGCTTTCGCGATCTCCCCGTGCTTTTGACCAAGTGCTAACTCCGGGTTTTTCGCAAGAAATGTCGGATCGACGGCGCGTAGTGCGGAAAGAACTTCATTTCTCGCGTCCCTGAGGTCTTTTTCCGTGCTGACGTTGGGGTTGGCCGCCATGAACCCGGATGCTAAAAAATCCCGGAAAGGCGTCGATGAGAAACTGATAAGGGACGCATGGGCGCGTCACCTCAGGTCGTTCGCAGATAACGCGCGAGTTAGGAGATTCTCTTCCCGCCGTCGCTCCACGCGCACCGTTACGATTTCGCGACGCGCCGCGTGCCTGGAATGCGGGCAAAATGGCGGGTTCCACACGGCCCCCGTTCGCAAACCATTGATTTGCGCCGGGGAGCGGCTGCCGAGGTTCAAATCAAGCAGAAATTCGCAGCGTTTGCATTTTGCTTAATGCAGACATATTTGTCGTTCCATTCCACAACCTATTGTGGTTTGCTGTGGACCTGCGCCCAATAGGGAGTGTTATTCACAGGGTTTTACTCTGGAAAACCGGCCTTATTCGCGCGGAACCCCAGCTCAGTTCACAAGTTATCCACAGTCATGCCAACGCCGCCTAAACT
>CBHXZU010000123.1:0-11268 GCA_966125105.1 uncultured Prosthecobacter sp. | reverse complement strand
CTGCCGGCGGGTTCGACTGTCGAGCGCGCAGGAATGGGCGAAACGCCAGCCAGAGGAGAACGGGGAAGCCCATGCTCAGGATGAATGCGACCACGGGCTGGGAATCGAAAAGTGAGCCAAGCGCCGCATAGGTAAATGCGGGCGGCACTGTTCCGCACAAAAGCGTGACCAAAAAGAGGCCAAACTTCATGCGGGCGAGTCCCGCGAGACAGGTCACGATCTCCGGCAACATCGGCAACCATCGCGAAAGAATCACGAGCCATGGACCTGCCCGCTCAAAGAGACGCTCGTTCTCCGCCAACCCCTCTGCGCCGGCAAACCACTCGGCGGCACGGCGGCCAAAAAGCCGGGTAAGCGCGTATGCCAGGAGTCCGCAGAGCACGGAGCCAGCCGTCGAAATCGCGCCGCCGAGGAATGGTCCGTAGACATAGCCCGCAGCCGACATCACGGGCGTGGCGGGAATCGGCAAAAACAAGTCTGCGACGAGCAGGCCAATGATCGCCAGCCAACCCCATGGACCGTAGTTTTGAATCCACATCCGGGCCGCGCTCGCATCCTTGAACATCGCCATCAGCTGATCTTCCCAGAGCAGAAACGGGATGAGGACGAGGACGGCCAAAACGATGAAGATGCGAAGCAGGCGCACGGCGGCGGACGTTGCCAGATCCCTCCCGCGCGACGAAAGCGAAAGTGGCCGGGTTGCCACCCAAGGCGCACTCTGCCATTCCTAAGACATGCCCGCACCCACTCCCGTTTCAGATGCCGATGCGCCGCACCTGGCGCGTGAAACGATCCGCCGAGCAAAGTTTCCCATGCTCGCCACGGTCGACCCCGCCGGGCAGCCGCGCCTGCGCCCCGTTTCGCCCGTGCGGGTGGATGGCTTCACGATCTATGTCGCGAACCTGCGGCGTTACGGGAAGACGCGGGAACTCGAGACGAACCCGCGCTGCGAGATCTGCTACCTCGACGATCAGCACGACCAGGTGCGCATCACAGGAGCCGCGGAAGTCGAGACTGATCCGGCGACGCTGCACGCAATTTGGGAAAGCAATCCGCTGCTGCGCAAATACCTCGGCACACCGACCAATCCGGAGCTGATCATCTACCGCATCCGCCCGACCCGTGTGCGTTTCATGCGCGAGTGGGCGCTCGACTACATCGAGATCCCCGTGACTGAGGCGACATAATTTTGCTGGTGCGGGCCCCAGCCCGGTGCGTTATCCAACGCGACGCCATGCGCACTCTCCTTCTGTCTCTCCTCGCCTTTTCCCTTCCGGCTTTCGCCGCCGACCCGAACACGCTTTCCGACGAAGAAAAATCCGGCGGCTGGAAGCTGCTCTTCGACGGCAAGTCGACAACTGGGTGGCGCGCGATCGGCAAACAGGAGTTTCCAGCGAAGGGCTGGGTGGTGGAGGATGGAACGCTGAAGCACATCGCAAAGGCCGGGGGAGGGGACATCGTCACGGCGGAAGATTACGACAATTTCGAACTCGTGTGGGATTGGAAGATCGGCGCCGCCGGCAATAGCGGGCTCAAGTATAACCTGCCGAATCCAAAGCAGGCCGTCGGATGTGAGTATCAGATGATCGACGACGAAGGGCATCCGGATGGCAAGAAGGGCGGCCGCCTGCACCAGACCGCCGGACTTTACGACCTGATCGAACCCGCGCCCGAGACAAAGCCGAGCCCGATCGGCGAGTGGAACACGAGCAAGCTCATCGTGAATGGCAACAAGGTGGAGCACTGGCTCAACGGCAAGAAGACCGTGTCCTTTGAACTCGGAAGCGAGGAACTAAAGGCGCTCATCGCGAAGTCGAAATACAAGAATGCCGCGGGATTCGGCGTAAAGAAGCCGGGCCCGATTCTCCTGCAGGATCACGGCGACGAAGTCGCAGTGCGGAACATGAAGATCCGCGCGCTCAAGTAACCGAGCATTCCCGCCGCTGCGCCATGCTCGAAGACCGGCTGCGCGAATGGATCGCCGCTGATCTTGCCGATCTCGGCCGCATGCACATGCCATTCGGCAAATACGGCCCGGACCATTATCCGCCCCACGGCGTGCCGCTCTACGATTTGCCGTACGAATTCCTCGCGTGGTTCGAGCGCCGCGGTTGGCCCGGTGGACGCCTCGGCGAACTCCTCCGCATCCTCATGCAGCTCAAAGGAGACGGCTGCGACGAGATCTTCGACCAATTCCGCAAAGCCCGCGGAGGACGCACTTCGCTGCGCGAGCGGTAGAGCAGGTGCAGAGAGAAGTTTCCGGATGCCACGAGGGGATCTTCTCGCTTGAGCGTGCCGCTTGTAGTTCCGAAGGAACGCGATGCGATAGCCCAGGGTGAGACCCTGGGACCCAAACCAAATGGCATCAGCCCTGAAAGGGCGGGACCAAAATACCCCGGCGCGTTTCGCCCTTTCGCGGCTGGCGATTTTTGACGCCCACCCAAGGCTTCTTCATTTCGCTCCTTCGCAGCGTCTAATAACGCCGCCGCCGTCCAATACCGAGCAAGAGGGCTGCGCCTCCGATCACTGAGATTGCTGCCGTCGGTTCTGGAACGCCGACGACGTTGAGGACCACATCGTTCTGATTCGTTCCGCCGTTGTAATCCAACTGGTAAGCGATGCTTCCGCTTTGGCCAAACGTCGTGTCATCGAGCACAGGGCTGCCGCTGTAGGTGAACAGCGCGGTCAACACGTTGGCATCCGTTCCATCGTTGGAGAGAATCGTGAACGAGTTGCCCGGCGTCGGGGTGAATCCGAACAAGAGCGCCAGCTCAGTGGAACTTGCCAGCGTGAAGGTGCCGGCGATGTTCAGTTGATCGTAATTCACGCCCGCCGTTCCCGTGCCATTTAGCTCCAGGCGGAATGTCCCGCCCGCAAACTCTGTATTGCCCGCGTTGAGGATCCCCGCGCTGGTGCCGGGTTCGATGCTGCCACCTTCCAAACGCAGGCTGCCGACCGTGCCGTTGCCACCCAGCGTTCCGCCCGCGCTCACCGAGGTAAGGCTGCTGGTCGCGATGGAGCCGTTGATGAGCAATTTGCCGCCGGTCACCTTCGTCGGTCCCGTATAGGCGTTGTTGGCGTTGGACAGCACCATGATGCCATTCCCCGCCTTCGTCAGGCCGCCCGCACCGAAGCTGTTCACCACATTGCCGGTCACATTGAGATCGGTCGTGCCCGCGCCGCGTGTGACGTTGAAAGTCACGTTATCCACGCCGACGTTGGTCGCGCTGACCAGCGAAGGAACGCCGCCGGCGCTCGACGTGAAATTGTAGGAGTTTGTCTCGCCTGCTTCGCCTTCGAAACGGAACGCATAGCTCTGCCCGTTGTCAAAGTTCGCTCCGGTCGAGGCGATGATGCCACCGATCGAGTTGATCGTGCGATCCATCGAAAGCCGGCCGCCTTCGAGAACCATGAGCGTGCCGCCCTGGTTCAGCGTGATGCCGTTGGTCGCCGTATGATTGAAGTAACCCGTGCCATCGACAGAGCCGCTTGCGAGCGTGCCGCCATTGTTCACGATGATTGGCCCGTCGCCAGCCAGGGGACCAGACTGGCTGCCAAATCCGAGTTGCAAAGTGCCCGCATTGACGGTCGTCGCGCCGGCGAAAGTGGATGTGCCGCCGAGCGTCAGCGTCCCATTGCCATTTTTCGTAAGTCCCCCCGTCGATCCCGCCGTCGGCACCAGCGCTTTATTGATGCCGATGTTGAGATTGTTGGTGTCGATCACCGCGCCGCCATTCTTCACCTGCGGATTGACGTTGCCGTTGATGAAGTCGCCATTCGCCACGGTCGGCTTCAAGGTTCCGCCGTTCAGGAAGAAGTTGGAAACAGACCCAGTGCCTCCGCTGCCGGTAATATTGTTCACGGCCAGGACGCCGCCATCGAGGTTCAGGGTCCCGTTCGCCGTGGCTGAATTGGCGTTCGTGATTTCGAGCGAGCCGTCGGTGTCTGTCTTCTGCACGATGCCGCCGGAGATCGTGAGAACACCGGTGCCTCCATCACGTCCGATCGCCAGCCAGTTGCCTGCGCTAAGGGTTCCGCCGACGACCGTCAGACTGCCATTGCTCGTTCCCTTGTTGCCGATCCAAAACTCACCGTCGACGTTTACGACTGCAGTGCCGGCAACGGTCATCATTCCTTTGCCGGGATTATCTGGCGAACCGCCGATCGAAAGCAGACTCGTATTCAGCGCGCCACCTGTCATGCCAATCGATGCAGGCGTCGGGTTGCTGAGGTTCTCCTGTCCCACTGCGAACCAGTCTCCAATATTGTTGTAGGTGCCGGTGCCGGAGAGTTCGAGACGCCCGGTCGAGTTGCCGAGGCCGATGTAGGTTCTTCCGCCGCCGTTCGTCAGCGTGCCGCCGCTCATTTTCAGCGTGCCGTTGGTCGCGCCTGCGCCGTTGTCCGGCTTGCCGATGAAGTTCCATCCTCCTGTCGTGATCGTGCCGGCATCCACCAGCATCAGTCCCGTGCCATTGCCCGTGCCGACCGTGAGATCGTTGTCGATTTTGACCAAGCCGCTCGTGTTAACCTTAAATATGCCGTTGCCTCCTGCGTTGCTGAAGTCCACCCCACCGACATAGAACCGTCCGTCTCCGCCATCGTTCCCGCCCGCGTAAACCGAGCCGCTGCCAAGCCCGATGCCGGTGAGTGTTCCTCCGGTCGCTGAGGCATCACCGAGGTTATAAGTTCCTGTTCCGCCTTGTGTTCCAACGTCGACCCAGTTGCCTGAACCAGTCATCGCTTTGCCCGCTGAATGGTTCAGGATCGCGGGACCGCCACCCCGAGCAACGAGGATGTCGACTACCTGCGGAACGTCCGCAGTAATTGAAGCAGTAAATGGCGCGGCCGTCGTGCTCCCACTAATACCGATATAGGCATTCTGCCCGGCTGGGACAGCGCCTCCGGTCCAGTTCCCTGGGGTATTCCAGTCGCTGCTGACCGCGCCAGTCCAGTCAGCCCCATAAGCAAGCCCGGGCAGTGTCAAAAGGATGGCGGCACTTTGAGCGAGAATGTGTCGAGGGTGTGACGTCTTCATGGCAGGTCGATTCAGAGGAGGCGCGGACGCGTGGTGGACTTGGTTCTGTGTTGGAAGGGGACGGCGCTAATCGATTCTCGTTCCCGCCATTCGCGAGACGCGACAATGATTCGCTGCCGGAGTTCTCATGTATCCGCACTCCCGACCGGTGAAAACAAAAGCTTCCTATCAGGAATCCACAGTCTCCTATCGCGGACGCATGAACCGCGAATCCGCGAGTTACCGCAACCTGCGCCGGCCTTTGCCGGCGCATCCCGGGCTTGCCAACCCTTTGGTAAGTGAGTGGGACTTAGCCACCGTTTCTAACTGGCGCGCAGTTTCTAACTCACCTTCCAAATCGGCACGTCTTCTTTCATGCGATCGATTAGTTCTCCGCAAAAACCAAGCGCAGCGCCGCGATGCTTGGAGTTGATTTTCACGTAAAGGGAAGCTTCGCCGACCGGGACGAAGCCAAGACGGTGGATTACCAGCGCAGTCTCGATTGCGTGCTTTGCCGATAACTCCGCCGCGATACGCTCAAATTCCTTCAACGCCATGCTTTCGTACGCTTCGTAGTGAAGTCCCTCGAGCGAGCGCTCGCCTTCCTTCTCGCGCACGACGCCCCAGAACTCGACCGTAGCGCCGATTTCCCGGCTCGGCAGCGACCGGATTGGCACGACGATCGGGCCTCCGGTGAAAATGACTTCCATGGTCTTGGCAGATTCCATCCGGCGCCGTCTTTATCCCCCGCTCACCGGCGGGATGATCGCGACCTCCTGGGCATCAGGCCCAATCGGCGCGTTCCAATCGTGATAGTTCCCGTTTACCGCCACTCGGGCGACACCGGGAGCAAAGCCGGAACTGGCGCGTCCAAAAAGCTGGAGCGGTGTCGCGTCAGCCTCCGCCTCGATCTCACGCTCGCGCCAGCCGAGTCGATGAGCGGCGGAAGCAAATGCCAGCAGCGTGACATTCATCGTCCTATTCCTCGTCGCCACCCGCAGCCGCTGCTTTCAGTTTGCGGCGGAAATACACCGCGACGTTTCCCACCTGCGCCACGATTTCGCTGCCCGTCCTCTCCGCGATCTGCGGCGCGAGTTCATGCTTCTGTTCTTTGAAGTCGGTGAATTTGATTTTCACGAGTTCGTGCTGCGTCAGCGCCGTGTCGAGGCTGCGGAGAAAAGCGTCGCTCACTCCGGCATGGCCCACTTTCACCATCGGCTCCAGGCGTTGAGCGCGGGCTTTCAGTTCACGTTTCTCGGCATTGGTCAGCATCAGGCCTTCAGCTTCAACAAGCCGCGGGCATTTTCGAATAGTATTTTGCGTTCCACGGCTTTCGAAGGCGCCCACGCTCGGATCGTCGCCAGCATTTGCGCGCCGCTGCACTTTGCGCCTTCGCCCACGCGATCGTCGCAATCCGTGCCGAAGAGCAGCTTGCTTTCATGGCGGGCGATGAACTCCCGCGCATGCCCCTCGTCGCGTCGCAGAGCGTTTAACGCCGAGCCCGCGGAGAGATCGGCGAAGAAGTTCGGATAATCGCGGAGGTATCGATCCGTGATTCCACCCGCAGTGACGGGCCCTTTCGGGTAAAGCGTCACCTGGTCGCAGTTCGCGTCGATATTTGCCCAGAACGTCTGCGCGTGGCCGATGAAATTGACCTTCGGGTACTTCTCCAGGATCTGCGCGAAGCGCGCGTAGCTGGTGTTGTAACGGCCGAATTGAAAGTGCAGCAGCACCGGCACGCCAAACTCGCTGGCGATCTCGGCGAGGAGTTGCACCGCGAGTGAATCGCTCTCGACGGTAAACTTCTGCTCGCCGATCCCCACGCCGCCGAGACGCAGATACTTTTCAATCTCCGCGCGCGCTTCAGTGAGGAAGGGCACTTCATTGGCAAAAAAGGAAAACTCCTGCGGCAATCGCTTTGCCAATCTTTCGACCGTGTCATTCGTCCCGCACTGCGCATCGAGCCCAAACAGGCGGCCCGCGGGCAGGAGGATGGTGTGCGTGATGCCAATCTTGCGCTGGTGCGCGATCAGTTCCTCGTCAGTCCGGCCCGAGTAATTCGTGTGCTGGTGGATGTCGATAATCGGCTCGGCAGATTGGCCGAAGGTCCGCGGCGCGAGCGCGGCGGCGCCAAGCGTGGCAAGAAAATGGCGGCGACTGAGGGAAGGCATGGCGCGCTTCTACCACGATCGGTGCGGTGCAGGAAAGCGCGGGTCTTGCTCCGCGACGGAGAGTCAGACACAGGTCACATGGGACTTATGCGTCTCATTGAGGCGCGTATTCCGATGCGCCGCAAATCTCCTCATGTTTCTGGCGCTTGCGTCCTGCGACTTACCCCGCATACGCTTTGCGGCATGAAAGCTCAGCTTGCTGCCCTCCTTGTCGCCGTCGCCGCCATTGCGATTCCCGCCAACGCCCAAGTCGGGCGTGAGAAAGGCGAAGCCTTCCTTGCAGAGAACGCCAAGAAAGAAGGTGTGAAGGTCCTTCCGAGCGGACTGCAGTACAAGGTAATCAAAGAGGGCACCGGCAAGCAGCCGACGAAGTCGGACACCGTTTCGGTGCACTACAAGGGCACGCTGATCGATGGCCGTGAGTTCGACAGCAGCTACAAGCGCGGCGAACCCGCTGAGTTCGGTGTGACGCAGGTGATCAAGGGCTGGACCGAAATTCTCCAGCTCATGAAGGAAGGCGCGAAATACCAGGTCTTCATCCCGTGGCAGCTCGCCTACGGTGAACGCGGCGCGGGCGACCTCATCGGACCCAACGAGACGTTGGTCTTCGAGGTCGAGTTGCTGAAAGTAAAGTAAGTCGAGTGAGTTCCCTCCCGGTCGCAGGCCGGAGCATGGTCGAACGTAAGACAGCGCCAAGGAGGGCGCCTTTCCAGGCGCCCTGCCGCGATAGCGGCCCTTCCGCAACGTCCGCAGCATACAACGTGGCGCGCAAAAAAGTTTCGGATGCGGCTGCTGTTGTGCCGCCGCTTTCGGGGCTTTAATCACTTGGACCGGACTACGCAGGGGCGTCGCTCATTCTCCGCTGGGTCACGGACGGGGTTGTCGCTGGGCCTTAGGCCGCCTTACCAGAAGGCTTCATTCCGAAGCTCGCCAAAATCAGCGGCTGCAGGGCGCGCTTCTCACATCGGCCGATTCTGCGGATCGATCCCGTCGGTCCAAAGCTGCACGTCCGCCTTCGTCATTTGAGTGAGCCCGCTGGCGAGGCGCGCATCCTTGTAGTCCCAGTGTTCCAAATCCGGCAGATACTGGGCGCGGGAAAGGAACGTGCCTTTGCAAAGGTGCTCGTCGTTCACCGTTTTTCCCGCGTCTTCGGCGAGTTTGCGGGCGAATTGCTCCATCACCTCGACGGGAATCTTGTCGCGCTCGCCCGGGTAGACGAAGCCAAACATCACGACATGGCTGAAGATCACCCGCCAGTCATCGCCAAACCGCCGAAATAGACGTTCCCAATCGAGCTTCCGACCGACACCGCGGATCAGGTGGATCACATCCGCGCCGTCGAACCGCTCGCGTTCCATGATGTAGGCCTTTTGCCACATGATTTCCTCGGGCGGGCAGATGCGCACCTCGCGGTCGAGCATCGGCACGCGAGTCGTGCGAGCGTGGACGAACCATTCGTCGTCCACCGGGCAGAGACCGTTGCCGGCGCCGTAGATCAGATCGACGAAGTAATCGCCGTGAAATACCTTCGCCAGCCAGTGCGGGAATGTGTGCTCCACGCGAAAGCCTTTCGAAGCAAACAGCTCCATCATTCTGCCCACGTCCTCCTGTTTCACCATGCAATCGAGGTCCTTCGTGTCGCGGAGCACGCCTGTATAGGCGCCCGTGGCGAAGGCGCCGCCGAGAAGATACGGGATGCCGGATTCATCAAGGATGTCGAGAGCGTGCCGGTAAAAGGCGGGGCCCTGGAGCGTCGGCGGGGTGTTGGGATTTGTCGCCGTAGCCGGCTTGGATTGCCGCGGCATTTGCGGTGAGGCGGATTCTTCGGATTGATTGACTAGCGGAGTGACTTCACCCGTGCTCCGCGCGGGCTGCGATGAAGGTGCAGGTTCAGCACCGGCCGGCGAGGTTTGTCCGACGCTAATATTGCTCGGTGTGAACGGCACGACAGGAAAGATGATCTTCGAGTCTCCGGGGCGTGAGCCGGGGCTGGGGACTGGTTTTGCAGACATCAAAGGCTGAAACGGGGTCCGGTTGATGCGCGATTGTCTTTTTTTCCCATCCGCCCCTCGGGAGACTTCGCGATTCAGCGAGTGCATGAGCTCAGACGCCAAGCCCTTGCGTATCGCCGCAGCGGCGGATCTCCACTATCACCGCGGTTCAAAGGCTCACTTGCAGCCGCTTTTCGCCGACGCCTCCAAGTCGGCGGATGTGCTGTTGCTTTGCGGCGATCTTACTGATTACGGCCACGTCGAAGAGGCGCAAGTGCTCGCGGAGGACATCCGCGCCCATGCGACCATCCCCGTCCTGGCGGTGCTCGGGAACCACGACTACGAGACCGGCCATTCGAAGGAAATCGTGGAAGTGCTGGAGAAAATCGGCGTGCAGGTCCTCGACGGAGAAGCCGTGGAGATCAATGGCGTCGGCTTCGCTGGTGTCTGCGGCTTTGGAGGAGGCTTTGGCCAGCTCATGCTCGATCCGTGGGGCGAGCCATTGATCAAGGCCTTCGTGCAGGAATCGGTGGACCAGGCGATCCGCCTCGAGCGCGCACTGAGCCGCCTGCACACGAAACAACGCGTGGCTCTGCTGCACTATGGCCCGATTCGGGAAACCATCATCGGCGAACCGCCGGAGATTTACCCGTTCCTCGGCTGCAGCCGGCTCGAGGATCCGCTGAATCGTTTCAAGGTCGACGTCGTCTTTCACGGTCATGCGCACAACGGTTCGCCCGCGGGCGAGACGTCGTCGAAGATTCCTGTCTTCAACGTTGCGTTGCCACTGCTCGCGAAGACGCAGCCGAACCAGCCGCTCTACCGACTCGTCGAACTCCCGGCCGTCCCCGTTGAAGCCGCTCCGCCGCTTGTCGCGGCGTGACTTCAGCACGGTAGCGTCCGCGCGAACGCTTGGTTCGCTTTGAAACCAAGGGGAGCCGTTGGCGAAGGGGGGCTTCGCGAGCGTTTCGGTTCGCTTCAGAAACGAATGCGCAGCTCGCAAAAACCGCGGAAGCTTCTGCAAGGTCGCGCCCGTTCCCTTGATCCAAGCGCAACCGCTTCGCTCCACCAAGTCGGGTCGCAGACCCAACCTTCGCGGGCGATTCCAAGTTAGCGGCGATGCAGAGAAGGTTTGTCGTATCATCCTGCAATCCCTTGCTGGCGGCTCGGAACCGGCGTATGGGTCCGGCCAGATGATCCGCCGACCGACTCGCCCGAATGACCCGACTGCCGCCATGGCGGAGGTGAACGCCGTTTATGCGGATCTCGCCAAGCGTCCGGTGGAGCGCAACTGCACGCGCCTCACTGAGTGCTGCCAGTTTCAGCTCACTGGCGCCATGCCGCAGGTCACGCGAGGTGAAGCAATGGTCGCGGGCAAAGCATTGCGCGCCAGCGGCCGAACCAAACTTCCCGAGCGCGCGGATGGCGCTTGTCCGCTCCTGACGAATCTCGGCAAGTGCATGATCTATGAGGCGCGCCCCTTCGGCTGCCGCACACACTTTTGCACAGCGGCGGGCGGGCCTTATGGGCGCAAAGAGGTGCTCGATTTGATCCGCCGGCTGGAGGTCGTGGATTACAATCTCGGGGGAATCGGCCCGCTGCCACTCCCCACAGCGATGAAGCAAATCATGTCCGAAGAGATGCCCAAGCGCGGCGCATTCCGCGGCGTTTGACTCTGCTGAATCGCGGTCTTTATAGTCCCATCAAATGGATCCGGGCGTCCGCCAGCGCGTTTACGAATATCTCGAGGCTAAAGGCTTTCGAAAGACCACCCAGCGCGACGCCATTATCGAGGCGGCCTTTGGCACGAACGAGCACTACACCGCGGAGGATCTGCTCGTCATGGCGAAGAAGGTGGACCCGAGCGTCTCACGCGCCACGATCTACCGCACGCTCCCGCTGCTCGTGGAATGCGGCGTCCTGCGTGAAATGGACTTCGGTCGCGACCACAAGTTTTACGATCCGAATTACATCGATCACCCAAACCACAATCATTTGATCTGTCTCGATTGCGGGAAGATCGTGGAGTTTGAGGATATCCACATCGATAAGCTCGAAACGTGCATCAGCCGCCGCCTGGGCTACACGCCCA
>CBHXZU010000122.1:0-11275 GCA_966125105.1 uncultured Prosthecobacter sp. | reverse complement strand
CCTCTTCATCCGGACGCGGCACCAGCGAGAGCGTCCCCCAGTGATCCTTCGTCTGGAACTTCACCGCTTCGCCCGGTTTGAAGATTTTCCCCACCCCGATGCCCTTGATGTTCGCCACATACATCTTCTTCCGGTTCGTGTCGTAAACCACCGAGCCCGGGAACCAACCGACCGGCACCAGGCCGATCACTTTCGATTCCTTCTCCTCCGGCTCAAAGCGAACCATCGCCACCGCGTTCTGCGTTCCGTTGCACACAAAGAGCGTCCGTCCGGTGGCATCAAACGCGAGCGCATTGGGCTGCGCTCCGAAAAGGTCCGCCGGCGTTTGTCGGGCCCAGATCTTTTCCACCACCGTATCGTTCGTCGTGTCGATCACCTCGATCGTGTCGCTCCCGGTGTTCGCGACCACGACGTGTTTCTTGTCCGGCGAAACAGCCAGCGCCGACGCATGCGGCCCCATCACGACTTCCGTCAGCACCCGGTTCCCCACGAGATCGATCACGCTCACCGAACCTTCGCTCGCGATGTTCCTCGTCTTGTCCGCCCTCACGTTCGTGCCCCGTCCGGCCGGAGCGGCCCAATCTCCTTTGCCCGGACGCCGCCCGCCGAGATTGCTCACGTACGCCTTGTCCCCCACCAGCACGACATCAAAGGGCGCCACGCCACATTCCCATTCCCGCAGCGGTTTCCCATCCGTGGCATCCAACTCCAGCAGCTTATTGCTCAGGTTCCCCGCCACATACAGCCGCTTCCCGTCTGCCGATAATGCCAGTCCTGCAGGAATCTCCGGCTTCCGCTTCGGCGCCTTCGCCTGCGGCAGCGGCAGCGACGTCAGCGCCGAGACCTGGTGCTTCGCATCGACCGCGAGCACCTTGATGTCTCCATCCGCATTCGAGAGAAAAATTCGCGATCCATCCGGCGAAAACACCAGCCCCGTCAAACTCAGCTTCGCCCCCGTGTCCGGCTCGAGCTGCGTCTCCGAGCGCGCGACTCCTGAAGCGCTTTTCACCACCTTCTCGCCCTTCTCGCCCTTATCCTTCCCCACATCATCAGGATCCTCCTTCTCCGCTTTGGCGTCCTTCTCAGCTTTAGCGTCCCGCTCTTTCTCCTTATCCGACTTCGCCACTTGGTCGGACTTCTTGTCGGCCTCCGTCTTCGCCACCTTCTTCTTCCCCGGCAATGTCACCTTCTGCCGAACCTTTCCTGTCGCCGGATCCACCACCACCACCTCATTCGTCTTCCCCGCCGTGATCAAAACCACCCCATCCGGACTCAACGCCAGCGCCTGCGGACGCAGCTTCGGCAAATCCACCTGCACCCCCGCCGGCGTCAGCACCTGGTTCGTCGGCACGATGTAACGGTTCGGCCCCGCTTTACCGACCACCTCCGGCTTCGGAGGCCGAGCTTTCGCCTTACCTGGCTCTTTCCCCTCCGTTGGAAGGGAACTCAGAGCAAGTAAAACAGCAACAGACCCGAAGAGGCAGGGCCGGGAAAGGAACCAAATCATCCAGCCCAACCTGCAATCCGCCGCACCGCTCGTCAACGACCCGTCGCCATCTCTCTCGCATATAACACCTGACGTAAATGATTCGCGCTACTGCCAGCACGCTTGCGCCGAGGAGCGGCAATTTGCCTCATAACTATTTGGGGATCAGTTCGGCGATCTCGCTCCGCTCGGTTCCACGTCGCCGAGAGGATTGTGGGCGCGGAGCTCACGACGATCCGGAAAAGACTTTTGGCAATCGCTATAAGTAACCACCATCCCGAGCGTCGCGTGCAAACGAACCTCGCCCGACGGTGGCTGCTCCATTCGCAAAGCTTTTTCGAACGCGGACGACCTCGGCATTTCGAAAGTCGCGCGCGAGGAGTTGATCGAGAAATCCACGGGGAAGGTGGTGCTCGATTTGAGAGCCGGCGATACTTCGCTTTAGTCCCTCTACTTCACCAGCAGGATGGGTGAACGGCACTTCGCCGTCCGGATGGTAAACTCTTACCGGTCTTGCAATTTCGAGAGTAGATGGACCAGCCGTGGACCTCTTCGTCCTTCAGCTCCCCGCGTTCCTTTTGCCATCCTTTCTTGCGCAGTTGATCCTCCGTGGTCACCTCGCTTTCCCAGCCCGTGGGGCGGGAGGCGGCCCAAGCCTTCGTGCAAGCGAGGTAATCTGTTCTTCGACGTGCCGGGGTCGAAGGAGCCGCCGATGAAATACGGTTCACGCGAATCCGATCGGCCACGCGCAGCGGGCGGCGCTTTGTCCCGGCGCGCGCATTTGACATCGAAGCGGAGGTCGACCATTGCCTGGGGGACTTTCAATCAGAAGGAGACGGTGCTCGTGCACGCGCGCTTCTCCAAGGATGTCGCGATCTTCATCCTCGAGCGTCCGTGGCACAGGAAACAGGTGACGGAGCAAAACGCGGACGGCAGCGTGGAGGTGAAGCTGAATGTCTGCCTTAGTCCCGAACTCGAACAGCCTCATCCTGCCGTGGGCGGGGCATGTGAAGGTGTTATCCCCCGCCCGTTGATCGACCGCATGCGCGTCGCCGGCGAGGCTCTTCTGCGCGATCATCCGGCGAGCAAAACTGTCGAGAGTGGAGCAGTCTCGGGATAGCAGGAGTGGTTCGTGCTGGCGAAGTCTCTCAAGGCACGCTGGGAAGCCTACCCTACAATGTTTGGCGCTCCGCCCGCACGGGCGACGCTCGTCGAGCTGGGACAAAGCCCGGACCGGAGCTCCTTTCGGGTTTGGTACCATAACGAGTGAGCGGACTTGCGCGGCGAGCTGATGCACCGTGACGGTCACGGTGCCGTCCACTCTTTGGCGAGTTCTCCTTTGCCGTGCTGTTTGAGGTGTTTCTCCATATCCCGAAAAACCGTCTGACGATCCGGGCCAGGCGGGAGACTCCGCGCCCATGCGGCGGTATCCGCGAAATCTTGATCGCGCCATTCGCGGGTGAGCCGCAGCAATAGTTTTCCCGAAGGCGCGTCGGCGGGACGTTGAAGAAGCCATCGCCAACGTTGCTCGGCGGTGCCATCGCGGCTGGAAGCAGCTACTTCATAGCGTAAACTGCCGATCGGTTCGCCATAGAAGAAGGGTCGAGCGGCCGGATCGGCAGGCTCAAAGGGGGGCAGTGCGTCCGCCAAGTGGGCCAACTTTCCGAATGGAGTGGTCAAAGGCAAACTGCCGAGGCACGTGCCCGGATTTGCGACCTTTCCCTTGGTGACGGTGTGGAGGCTCTGAAAATATTGCAGGCGCGCTTCGTCCGTTCGCAGCCGGGAGACCAGCGCCGCGGCCGCCCCCTTGGCCTCGTAAGAAGCCCCGTGCCCGAGGAAGCGACGCACATTTTCCACACTTGGCTCGCGAACCACCTCCGCGGCGTCCGCCCAAATCGCGCAGGCGTTTTCGAATCCTCCCGGAGTGCCGACGGCTCGCGCCCATCGAAGCAATTCGTCAGAATCCTGGCGGAACCAATACTGCAACGCCATTTGAGGGTAGGGCGCCGCGAGGAACGAATCCTTCTCCTCCTGCAGTTGGTAGATGAGTTTCACGAGGGCCGCGGGATTGACCCGCTCGGCCAGCATGAGGAAGCGCCCGGGACCCTCCTCTCCCCCGCGCTGGATCGGTTTGCCGCCAGTCCATTCCTTCAAGACGGTGAGGAGCTGAGCGGGGGAAAGGCGGCTGAGTGGTTCACACAAGTCGGGAAAGGCGGCCCAATTTCCAGCGGAGACCCGCGCAAACTTGTAAAAGCGCTCTGTCTCGAAGTCGCGGCGCCGGCCCATGACCTGAGACGTGAATCGTGTGAAATCTTCATCGCTGAGTCTCGACTCGGAAGGCTGATCCACAGCCGGCACGCCCGGCGTCGCCGCGGAGGGCTGAGTTGGAGTGGGATGCACGGCCGCTTCCGAAACCAATCGTTGCTCCATCTGGCGGAGTTCGACGATTTGTGCGCGCTGCCACGCGGCGAAGCCAAGCGCCGCGACGACCAGGGAGACGATGAGCAGCTTCATCATGGTTTCGCTTTCTTCTGCTGAGCGGTCACGACCGGCGCCAAGGCGGCGTGGTCCTCGGCTGAAAGTTCGGGGAGCGCAAGAATGTCGCGCGCAGCCTTGGAGGAATCTTTGTGAAGATCGGTCCACGCCTGCGCGAGCAACTCGGCGCGCAGGCGCGGATCGCGCGTTTTCGTCGCGAGCCGGAAGGCGGTGTCGCCGTGTCGACCGCCCGCGGGGGAAAGCGAGTTGCGGTGCCAACGCAAGCCTTCGGACTGCACATAACCGGCGATCAATTGGTCGTCGTGGTCCTTCTCCAGCTCCGCACTGAGAACAACCAATGCCTGCCTGGGCTGGTAAAGGTGGCCGAGCGCGCCTCTCGTAAAGGCGAGGTGGTCTTCGGGAACCTGGCTTCCGGCCCACTCGAGCTCTTTGACCGGAATCTTCGCGGGATCGGAGAGGATCGTCTCGGCATTATCGACGGTGAGGCGGGTGACCAGCCATACGCGTTCATCGTCGGCGAGCGTCAACCGGGCGAGCGCGCGCGTGGCAAACTCCAGCCGGGTTTCGCCGTCGGGAAGTTGCGTTCGCTGAATGGCGGCATGGATGAACTTTGGCCGTTTGTCAGGCGACTCCAGCGTTTGCGCCCACGTCACGAACTCCTCGGTCTGCTGAGGGGACATCGCAGTCACCCGGTTCAAGATTTTCAGCGCCTCCGGCGTGGGCAGTTCGGCCAGCGCGGCCCGACCCCGCGCGGGATCGGACTCAAAAAGCTCGGTCGCGGCGAGGACGGCGAAGGAAGTGGCCTCGAGAGAAGCCCATTCCTGGCGATGTGCTTCCGCCCATTGCTTCGCCTTGTCTGGATCCTTTCCCACCCACGCCTGGTATGCTGCCTCAGCGGCCCATCGCAGGCCCGTTGCATAGTTGGATTGTTGCAAGGCCTCCACCTTTGGGGGATTGGCCAGGACTTTCATGGTCCACTCGAGGTAGAGCGCCGTGTTGCGGAGGCTCATTTCATCCAGAAGCGCGGTGAGCAATTCTTCCCGCGGCCGCGGCAACATCGCGGAATGAAGGACGGTTTCGATGAGGCCGGCGAGGTTGTTATCGTCGAGAGGCGCCACCGCTTGCTTGATTTTGCGCGTGGCTGCGTAGCCGCCGTAAGAATAATCGATGGCACGTTCCCCGAGTTCCTTGAGATCGAGCCCACGGCGGCCTGCAACAGAGGGCAATCCAGGACCGGAAGCTACACCGCGCTGCAGCGTGTCCCCGCCCGGCGCCGCCATGTCCTTTTGCAAGGCGGCGATGCGCGATTCGGCAGCGGTGATTTGCTGTTGTTGCAAGACCAGCGGAACGGCGCTCAGCGCGGCAAGGACGGCAATGGTGGCGATCTTGGCAGATTTCATGGTTTGAAGCGCGTGAATGGCCACGGTCACGAGGCTGACACTCCCTGTGCCGGCGAGGGTGGCAGGCGTGATGACAAGCGTAGCCGGCATGGCTTGGGAAAATGCGGAGCCGAGGCCGGACGCGAGCATCGTGACGGGAACCACCACGCCCTTTCTGCGAAGGAGGGCGGAGAGCGTGGACAGCGCGCGGCTGGAGCGCATCCGCGCGGCATCCGGGGTGCAGCCAAGACGCGCCCCGATCTGCGGAAAGGTGAGGCGTTCCGCAAAGTGCAGCAAGATGACCTCGCGGTCGCGAGCGTCGAGGCGGTCGATCGCTTCATCGAGCAGCGGGAACGCTTCGGCCAGCCTTTCACGATCGGAGAATTGAGGATTCATCTCGGCATAACGGGTTAATTTCCGCTCGTGGTTTCCGCGCCGCCGGAGCCGGTCCAAGGCGAGCAACATCGTGGACCGGTGCAGCCAGCCAGGCAGCGCGGGATGTTTAGCCAGCGGGCCAGCCTGCTGGGAAAGCCGGGCAAAAACATCCTGGGTGATCTCCTCCGCAAGCCCGGCGTCACCCACACGCCGCAACGCCGCCCCATAGACGAGACCACCGTAGCGTTCCACTAGGGAACGAAAGGCCCCCTCGTCCGCCCGGTCGGCCCAGGCTCGCAAGAGACGCTCATCGTTCATTTCACTCATTGCTCGAATAATTGCGCGCACTCGCGGGAACCGAACAAAATATTTTGACCGGGTGGGTGCGGGTCCGTGGCCGAGAATCTACGGAGAACCGGGCGGAAACGGGGGGCATGCACATTCACTTCTCCCCGGCCGCGGCGATCTTCATCATTGGACTCCAAACGGAGCAAAGCCCCGATCGCAGCGTGGAGGTGGAGCTGAATGTCTGCCTACTTCCCGAACTCGACAGACTCATCCTGCCGTGGACGGGCCATGTGAAGGTGCTGTCCGTGCTCCGCTGCGGGAGCGGATGCGGGGTTTGGGGTGGCGTTGGTGCGGGATCATTCTTGAGGGGCGCAACCCTTCCTATCTTCAACCCGTAACTCCGCTGCGCGGCCCGAGTGCCAGCCCGGGGCTGGCACCCGCAAGCACGTTACTAACGAACGTGGCTACCGCCCGAAACTCAAAAATCCCGCATTCGCCTGCGTCATGTTTCCCCTCCGCGGGCGACGTTTACTGCGGTTGGGCGAGGGTGACGTTTCCGGATTGGGCCCAATTTCCTGAGGTCGCGGCGGGCTTCTTGATGAAGAATCCGTAGCCGCCGCGGTTGCTTCCTTTGTTCAGGAGAATGCCTTGATAGGCGGTGGAGCGCTGATCGAGCGGGTGCTTGAAGGCGCCTCGGAAGAGTCCCGAGGCGCGAGAGACGGAGAGGGTGGTGCCTTTGCTCGCAAGCGGCACGATGACGGCGCCATTCAGCGGGCTGAGGCTCATCATGCGACCAAGCGGCGACTCGATGAAGCCGGCGGTGAACTTGAGTTGCACGTTGCCGTTCACCGGGTCGGGGTCACCCTGGCCAAGGTCGGGCGTCGGAATCCATTGAGTGCCGACGGCGTCGACGAGGATGCCTGCGGGCCAGCCTTGCGGATAGATCGCAGGTGCCTTGCCGAGCGTCGGGCGGGCCCAGGCGAGATTGGTTCCGGTGATGTCCGAATCGGGGAGATCGGCGAACTGGAGATCGCCGGTGAAGGCTCCTGCGCCGCGGTGGAGACTGGCGAAAAAGGAAGCTGAGCTGTCGCCGCGCAAAGTGGTGCCCGCGGAAAAGCGAGTGCCGTCGCCGAGCGTGCCGGCGAGGGTGATGGCGCCGGATTTTCGCAGGGTGAGCGTGGCGAAGCCGGCGCCTTGCGGATAGCCGGCTGCATCCAGCGGAGCGGGTTGATTGCGCGCCGGAAACGCGAGGTGGTAGATGCCTTTCGTTTTCTGCTCGCGGTTTACCGGGAAGTTCAGCATCGGGGCGGGCACATTCGACCATCGATCGTAGAGCATGCGGGCTCCAGTAATGTCGCCTTCCTCGAGGCCGCTGGCTCCCTGGCGTGTGATGATGCCCGTGAGTTCGCCGTCAGGGCCGGCGACTACGGAGAGCGCGAGGGCTTGAGCGAAGGTATCGGGGATTTCCAGGACGTATGGCGTCGCATCGGCATCGAACCGCAGCGCGCCTTCGTAACCGTAGGCGCCGGTGAAGGTGAACGACTTCTTGCCGAAGGTCAGCTTGCCGGTGACGGCGCCTGTGCCGGCGACGGTGAGGTCGAGCGTGCCGATATTGGAGATGCCCGGCGGCCCGGGCAGGACCACACGACCGGTAAAATAGCCGCTGTAAACAACGCCGAACTTGGAGACGACGGCGCTGAACCCGTCGGTGCCCGCGACTGCGATGTATCCGAGCGAATCGACGCCGATGCCCATGTCGGAGCTGACGCTCCCGAGAGTGACGGCGCGGGTGATTGCGCCCGTGGCGGGATTGATTTCCGCGCCGTAACCGGAGTGGTGCGCGAGAACGAGGTTGCCATTGGGAGCGCGCAGGACTTGGGGAGCGACGGACCCGCCGGCGTCGTGTTGGATTTCCGAGCCCCAGAGAATAGCTCCGCTGCCGGAATGGCACTTGCCGACGAAGAGGCGCCATCCGCCAGTCCCCGCGTCGGTGCAACCGGCCACGACAACGTGCCCATCGGCATCGATGAGCAGTTCACCGGCGACGTCTTCGAAACGGAGCTTGGACGTGCGCGTCCAAAGCACGTCGCCGTTGGCGGCGTGTTTGACGACGAAGGCGTAATCGTCACCGTTGCCCGCGACGTAGATATTATTCGCCGAGTCGGTGATGACGCGGTTGCAGAAGCCGCCATCGTTGTAATACCGATCCTCTTCATCGGGCCCGGAGGAGCGTGCCCACAGGCGGGCGCCATCTGCGGCGGCATATTTCACGGTTTCGCCAGAGGACGTAAGCCACTCGCCATTGTAGCTGAGGTAGTCTCCCTCATAACGGCCTGCGACAATCACGTTCCCGGCGGAGTCCACGGCAATATCGCGGGCGGAGTAGATGCTGTTGTCGCCGTTGTTGAAGGACGAAAGCTGGTCCTTTTGCCAGAGGATGGCGCCGGTGGCGGCGGCCAATTTCACCACCCTCCAGCCGTGGGTCGGGGGCGTGCAAAGCACGATGGCGTTGCCTTGCGAATCGATGACCACCTTGCTGCCGGGGCCGGTGTCGGTGATTCGCCGTTCCCAAAGGAAGGCGCCGGCAGGCGAGAACTTTACCGTGTAGAAACCGCCGGACATGCCGGTGACGATGATGTTTCCGGCGGCATCCGTAGCAAGAGAGGCGGCGGCGTTGGCGTTGGCGTTCTCAGGGGAGAGGCTCTCCCAAAGCAACGCGCCAGATGCGCTGGCATGCTTGGCTACATAGATGCGGCTGGGAGTTCCGGCGCTGCCCGCGACGATAACGTTCCCCTGGGCATCCACCTTGCAACCAGCAGCACTGGCGCGGCTGGCACTGGTGCCCGCGCGAATATTCTGCCACATCGTGCCGACGGAATCCTGCGCGGCGCAGGAAAGCTGCAGGGCGAGAAGCAGCGACAGCACGGCGGTCCTAAACTGGAGCAACATGAGGGTAGCGGGTTTTGGTGCAGTCGCCGGGGGCCTCGCAGGGCTCGCGACCGGACGTTTGGCGGCCGGAGAGTAGACATGCGGCGCGGAATACGTCCACTTTGATCACCTCCCAACGCGGCCCCGAGAAGTGCTATCGAGTGTCAGGGCGGCCGACCCTTAGTTTAGCCGCAAAATGGCGAGGACGGGCAGGTGGTCGGATGCGGTGGGCTCTTCCAGCGCTTGTGTCTCAAGTACTCGCCAGGCGGGCGCAGGCCGATACAGGACGTAGTCGATCTTTACCCGGGGTGGATTCGTGGGACAGGTGAGGAATATCTTGCCCGTGGCGGAGTCCGTCCAGTCGGCCAGCAAGGACTTAATTACTTCGCTTTCGGGCGTTGCATTCAAGTCGCCGGCGAGGATGGCTGGGAGAGCGTCCTCCGCCGTCACGGGAAACCGCTCGCGAATGCGCGCGACCTGCTGCGCCCGGTGCGCGGGGTCCGCTTTGTGATCCACATGAGTGACGAGGAACTGCAGCTTTCTACCGTCTTCACCGAGCGCGACCGTTGCTTCCAGGATCGCCCGCGGCTCCACGCCCGTCGGCGAAGGAAGCGGATGCACGCGGACGTTTTGGAGCGGCCAGCGGGAGAGCATGCCGACGCCGTAACCGCCGCCCTGGAATTCCATGGCACGGCCGTAGGCGGAATGCATCCCGGTAAGTTCGGCGAGCCGCGCGAGTTGATCGACGCTGCCGCTGCGTTTCGTGGCCTGGTCCACTTCCTGGAGCGCCACGAGATCCGGCTTTGCCGACTGGATGACTTTGGCAATGCGCTCGACGTCCAGTTTCCCATCGGTGCCCTCGGCGTGATGGATATTATAGGTTAGCACGCGGAGGGTGCGCGAGGGTTCCTGCGCGGATCCGGTTAACGCGACGAACGCGAGGGCCGCGAGGATCAGGACGAAAGTGGAGCGCAACATGGCTGAGCGATACACGACGCGGGTGACGGAAGGAACTCTGTGCTTTGGCCGGGGAATGGAGGCCGGTAGCGAAAGGCGGCGGGTCAACCGCGCGGGACGCGGGGACTGCCAGGAGAGTCGGCGGGGCGGCTGCGGCGGGAGGAGGGTCGCCCGCAACGGGCGAAGCGTCGCCCTTTTGAGTCGGAGGTTAGCAAGCGGGCGTCGGTGGATCGACCGGAGGGCGCGGTCTGTGACCCGCCTGAATCGTTCCGTTCAGAAGAGGCGTCGCATCTGCGATGGCTAACGAAGGCGGGTCGGAGACCACGCCCTCCTTTTCGCGCGGCCCTCCTTTTCGCCCGCCCCTCCTGTGAATGCGCGCACACCACCGATCATCACTCCCCCGCTGGCTGCGTTTGCGTTGGGCTCCAGACCGGAATGGCCGGGCTCGTTTGCGGCGCCCTCACACAGCGCTTGCCTCTATTCGGGCCCTCGGCATGTTCGTCGGTCCGTTTTGCTATGTCCGAGATACCGAAAACTTACGAACCCGCTGCCATTGAGGCGAAATGGTATGCCGATTGGGAGACGAAGGGCTGCTTCAAGGCAGACCCGGCGTCGCCGAAGCCGGCGTATTCCATTGTGATCCCTCCGCCGAATGTCACGGGCGTCCTGACGCTCGGGCATGTGCTGAATAACACGATCCAGGACATTCTCGCCCGCAGGGCGCGGATGACGGGGCACGAGGTGCTGTGGCTGCCGGGGACGGATCACGCGGGCATCGCCACGCAGAACGTGGTGGAGAAGACGCTGCGCAAGGAAGGCGCGATGAAACATCGCGACGACCTGGGCCGCGAAGCGCTCGTGGGAAAGATCTGGGAGTGGAAGGAGAAATACGGCGGCATCATTTTGAAGCAGCTGCGGGCGCTGGGGGCGTCGTGCGACTGGTCGCGCACGCGCTTCACGATGGACGAGGATTACTCGCGGTGCGTGTCGCTGGTGTTTGTGGATCTTTATAAGAAGGGGCTGATTTACCGCGGGAAGCGGATGGTGAATTGGTGCCCGGCGTCGCTCACGGCATTGAGCGACGAGGAGGTGGTGATGAAGCAGCAGAATGGCGCGCTTTATCACTTCAAGGTGGAGGTGGTGGAGGAGCCGGGGCGCTTTCTCACCATCGCAACGACGCGTCCGGAGACGATCCCGGGCGACAGCGCGGTGGCGGTGAATCCGAAGGATGAGCGCTATGCGAGCCTGATCGGCAAGCATGTGCGGCGTCCGCTGCCGCTGGAGAACCAGGAGGCGCTTCCGATCATCGGGGATGAGGCGGTGGTGTTCGATTTCGGCACGGGCGTGCTGAAGGTGACGCCGGCGC
>CBHXZU010000121.1:0-11314 GCA_966125105.1 uncultured Prosthecobacter sp. | reverse complement strand
AAGGGACGCAGTTACATCGAGCGCAATACGGCCCTCCTGGGCGTGTTCAAGGGACTGTATCAGCTTTCGGTTCCGAACGACATCTCGTCCTCAGGGCATTCAGAAGGTCCGCTGACCAGCAGTTATACAAGCTACCGGTACCGTTTCCCGGTCGATCCTTTCCTCACCGTGGAAAAGTCGATCGTGCCGAGGTTTGACTCGACCCCCGGTTACTTCCGCAGCGCGACACAGATCTGCGATCTGGACATCCTGCTCAACCACAATGCGCCGAATGGAATTCCGCATCCTACGAGCCCGGCGTTGAGGCTCGATGACCCGAACAAGCGCGCGGCGTGGTGGGCCGCGCACGGCATGACCGGTGATCAAAACCGCGAGCGTATCTACGCGCATATCTACCCGCGCCTGACGACCAAATCGAACAGCTACACGGTTCACGCTTGGGCGCAGAGCATCGCGAAGAACCCGTCGACTCCCAATGACAAATGGTCGACCTTCGACGAATCGGTGGACCGCGTCCTTGGTGAGTACCGCGGTTCCAGCACGATCGAGCGTTTCCTCGATCCGAACGATGAGGCGGTTGTTGCCGCTAATTACGATGCCGTCGATTCCGCCTCCAAGGGACTCGATCCGTATTACCGGTTCCGCATCGTGAACCATAAGCGGTTCATCGTGCAGTAAGGTAACCGGGCGGCTCGAGTAGCCGCGGGTCGTAATTCAGGGCTGACGAAGGTCAAACTTGTCAGCCCTTTTCTTGTACAAAGAGGACGTGCAAATCGCCGGCCGGAAAAGCCGGTCATCCGATGGAGCTTCAAGCGACTGAAGGACCCCGAGCCACCCGCGAAAGATTGGTCGCCAGGAACACCTTAGGAACTATACCTACGGCAATCCGGGCGGCGCAGGGATGAGGGAAGCTCAGCGCGAGTTTGCGCGGCGTGTGCCATGTCGTTGCTTCTTGATCCACGCAGGCCAGCCCGGCAGGTTCGGCCGTCATGAATTCTCTCTCCTCAGGGCTGTTCGCTTTGGTTGCTGCTGGTGTTGTCGTTGCTTCTGCCGAGACGGTGAAGGATCGGGAAGGGGCGGTTAGAAAAGACAAGGCGACAATGGAGAACGACGCGAGATGGATCTACAACGATCTCGATCGCGCATTCGCCGAAGGAAAGAAGAGCGGAAAGCCGGTGCTTGTGGTGCTGCGCTGTGTGCCATGTCTCGCTTGCGCGGGAATCGATGCGCAGGTGTTGGAGGAACCTTCGCTGAAACCTTTGCTCGATGAGTTCGTTTGCGCCCGCGTGATCAATGCGAACGCGATAGATCTCTCGAAGTTCCAGTTCGATTACGACCTCTCGTTCTCGACCCTGTTCTTCAACGGCGATGGCACGGTTTACGGACGCTATGGCTCGTGGACGCATCAGCGGGATCCGCAGGATAAAACCACCACCGGATTCACCAAGGCTCTCATCGGCGCGCTGGCCTTGCACAAAGGTTATCCCGGAAACAAGGCGAGTCTCGCCGGGAAGCAAGGGGTGCCACTTCCTTTCAAAACACCGACCGAAATGCCGACCATCGCCGGCAAATACAACCGGGAGCTCGATTGGGAAGGCAAGGTGGTCCAGAGCTGTGTTCATTGCCACCAGCTCGGCGATGGACTTCGCGTCTCGTACCGGGAGCAAAAGCAACCGATTCCTCAGCAGTGGATCTACCCCTTTCCCATGCCGGAGACGGTGGGCATCTCGTTTGCCGCGGATTCGGTTGCGACGATCACCAACGTCGCCGCCGGCTCGATTGCATCGAAAGCGGGGTTCAAAGTGGGCGACGAGGTTCTCTCTGCCGATGGCCAGCCGCTGATTTCATCGGCCGACTTTTCCTGGGTCCTGCACCGCGCCGGCGACTCCGGGACGATGCCGCTGTTGGTGAATCGAAGCGGCGGACAGGTGAAGCTGAACCTGGCGCTGCCGGCCGATTGGCGCAAAAACTCCGATATCTCCCGGCGCGTCGGCACATGGCCGATGCGCGCGATGTGCTTTGGTGGCTTGGTGCTCGAGGATCTCACGGATGCCGAGCGCGCCCAACGCAAGCTGCCGAACGAGGGGCTCGCGCTCTTTGTGAAACACGTGGGTGAATACAACCAGCACGCGGCCGCGAAGAAGGCGGGCTTCAAAAAGGAAGACGTGATCCTCGACGTGGCAGGACTTTCAAGCCGGATGACCGAAGGCCAGATGATGGGCACCCTTCTGCAGAAGTATCAAAAGGGCGAAAAGGTGCAGATGACCGTATTGCGCGGGCAAGAGAAGGTGACGTTGTCCATGCCGATGCAGTAATCCCGTCATGGGCACGGGATGCCCTGATTTGAATTACCGGTGTGTGGAACAGACGGGCGCCGGATGTGCTCTCGCCGCCGAATCCACGCCCGCCGATCCCTCCAGGCAGCGCCCCAAGTCTTCCCGATAATGGCGCAACCTCTCGCGGGCGTTTCGCGGCGGTTCGGCTTCATTTCTGGGAGACAAGCGCTGGCCGGCTGCGCGCGGCATTTATCGGGGAGGCGATATGCGGTTTTCCGACGACAGCGCTGCGATCCGTCACGTTGCCAGCCATAAGGGTCATCATGCGAACGGGTCGGTGGACTCGCACAAAGTTATAACAGCCAAAGGGACTCTGTTTTGCCCGAAAATGTTCGTTCGGACTTCGCCCGGCGTCGTGCTCAGGTCGCCTTGGTTCGTGCAGATCGGCCGGGACCTTCTTCAAATCGGCTGGCGCGGGTGCGCAGATCGTCCTGCGCGGTGCGCAGATCGCCCTGCGTTGTGCGCAGATCGCCCTGCGAAAACTTTGTATACGGCTCCGCTATAGAATCTTGCGATAAGAAGCCGTGGCGCTCCCGGGCGCATCTGCGCAGAAACCCAAGTCGCCAAGAGCAAACGCCTCATTCAGCAATTTTCCGCCTCTTCAATTACTGCTCCTTCGTTAGAGACCGTAATGTGCGTGCAAAATCCACGGCGTCGGTGAAGTTTCTTGAAAACGCCACTCATTGAAACCTTTCCGAAATCTCGCCGAAACCCGCACGCCGGATGGTTCCCGGTTCAGCCTGCACGAACATGACGGCGAGTATTTCCTGAAGCTGAACGGGCGTCAGCTCATGAGCACGACGGCAACGGTGTCGGAAATCATGCTCGCCGATTTGCCGTGCCGACAGTTGGGGCTGAAGCCCGCTCGGGTGCTCATCGGAGGACTCGGGCTCGGATTCAGTATGAAACGTGCCCTTGAGCTGACTGGGCCTGAAGCCGTAGTCGAAGTCGCCGAGCTTCTCCCCGAAGTCGTTGCATGGAATCGGGAGTTTTTGCGGGGCGTGAACGGCAAGCTGCTCGACGACCGTCGAGTCAAGATCATGACGAAGGACGTCTTTGAAGTGATTCGCCTCGCGCCAAAACCCTACTACGACGCGATCCTGCTCGATGTGGACAACGGTCCGACTTCATTCGTGCAGAAGGAAAACAAGCGTCTGTATCAACGACGCGGTTTCGATCTAATCGCGCGCGCGTTGAATCCCGGTGGAAAGGTTGCTTTCTGGTCTGCTTCCGCGGAACCGGGATTCGTCGAAACCTTGGGACGCGCCGGATTCAAGGCTCGGGCCGTTCCGGCGAAAGCGCATGAGACGGCCAAGCGCGCCGCGCACGTCATTTACATCGCTGAAGTGGATGAGACCCAGAAGGAAATCCAGGCGGAAAAGACCGCCGAGGAAGCGCGAGCCAAGAAGAAGCAGAAAGCGCTCTCGTATTTCCGCCGCAAATCACAGCGATAAGCGAGGGGCACGCCTGTCCAGTTCGCGAGTTGCCGGCGCGGCGCAAGCACTCACTTAGGGCTATCGCGATGGCATGCCGCCGCCGCCGGTGGTGGGAGCGACATCGGAGTTCCAGCGCCAGTTCGGGTGGCGCACGTAACTGAGCGACTCTTTCACATCCATGCCGTTCTTGGCGATGTCGATGAAGCGCGCGCGATGCTGCTGCCAGGTGGCGCGCTCGGCGTCGGTGGCGATGTGCTTGCCGCGATACGGCGCTTTGTTCCCCACGAGCATCACGAGGTAGCCTTCGATGCCGAAGTTGTTCTCCGTGCTGCGCAGTTTGTAGCGCGCAAAGCCGGTCGGCCCATTCTCCTCGTAGAACTCCAGCAGGTCGCCGAGTTCTCCCATGTCGGTGTCCTCCCGGCAGTGTTTCCAGAACGGGGTGTCGAGCATCCCGTTCAGCTTGTAATGCAATGCCAGAAAGTCGCGGATGTCCGTCCAGGTGCCGTCGAGCAACTCATTGAAAAGTTTCCGCATGGAAGGCGTCGGGCGCATTTCGCAATGCTGCAACAGGTCGATCAGCGTCTGAGTCTCGGAGCAGATCACCATGAGAGACGTTGCCTCGAGCGGCTCGACAAAGCCGGCCGCGTTGCCGATCGCGACGACATTGTCCACCCAGGTGCGCTTGTAGCACCCGGTGCGGAACTTCACGATCCGCGGTGACTTCGGGGCTTTCGGATTTTTGCGCAGAAACTCCGCGGCCGCCTCATCATCTGAGATGAACCGGGAAGAGTAGACGTAGCCGCGATTGATGTGGTGCTCGTGCTCGATTTGCCACGCCCAACCGGCGTTCATCGTTTCTGCCACGGTGTAGGCGAGAATCGGCTCCTTCTCGCGTTCCCAGCCACCGATGACCGCCCGGTCGCAGAAGAGCGATTTGTCGAAACTGCCGAACGGCACCTCGAGAGCTTTGCCGAGAAGCTCTGAACGAAATCCGCTCGAATCGATGTAGAGATCGGCGGTGAGGCGGCGCCCGTCTTCGAGGTGGATCGCGGTGATCCCCTCGGGCCCGCGCTCCGCGCTGCTCATTTTGCCGTCGATGATTTCCACGCCGATCTGGCGCGCGACGAGTTCGAGCACGTCGACGAACTTCTTGTTCTCGATGTGAAAGGCATGCCACGGCTGGATGTCCGGGCCTCCGCCGTTCGGTTGCCGGGGGAAGGCTTTATCGTGGTGCATCAGGGCCGATGGCACATCGGCACAGCTGAACTCCTCGTCGCAATAATACCCGTTTGGCCGCGGCAGATTGGTCCAGTGCGAATCGAGTTGTTGGGAGAAAGTGTAGTCGTAGCGGCCGCGAACGCCCCACAAGAAGCGGATGCCGATCTTCCACGTCGGCTGCGCCAGCTCATAGAACTTGGCACGGCTGATCCCAAGGTAGTCGAAGATGTGCTTCGGAAAGTTGGGCGTGGTTCCTTCGCCGACGCCGATGACGCCAATCTCCTGGCTGCGCACGACGCGCACGCTGAGATTCGGCAACTTCCTGCGGAAAGAAATTGCGGCAATGAGGCCGGCGCTCCCGGCGCCGAGCACGAGAATGTTCTGAATCATGGGGTGAAGCTGTCAGTCGACGCCGCGAACCACCGGGAGAGCGTCCTGGCGGGCCGCATGCGTCATTCGCCATCCCTCGGTCAAATTGGCGGAGCAAGGGCCGTCGAATGGCTATTCGACTACACGGTTTCCACAGCCAGATTCAAGTGTCCCGCGGGAGGAATTGCGCGAGAAGTCGCACTTCTTCCACGGCTCCCGATCGACCCAGGTAATAGCGTGCGCATCCCGGCCGGGGGCGTGTAAAATGCCGGTTGAGACGGTGTTCGCGCCGGTTGGGACGGAAATTGCGCAGGTCGGGACGGCGTTTCTACCGGTCCGGATGGCATTTGGGGAGGTTGGGACGGCGTTCCTACCGGTCGCGGCGGCATCCCGGCAGGTCGGGACGGCGTTTCTACCGGTCGGGACGGCATCACGGGAGGTCAGAACCGCGTTCGGGGAGGTCGGGATGGCACTCGGGGAGGTCGGGATGGCAATTGCGGAGGTCGGGATGGCAATTGCGGAGGTCGGGGGACTTCGGTATGGAGCCAAAACACCTCCATCCACTTCGGGACTCGGCCATTTTCGCGCGAAGAGCGATATTAGGACGTCGTAACCATGGCTGCCGAACAATCCAGAGAAGTGCTGGGAAAACGCCGTTGCGCGATTGCCCGCGGCGCGTAGTCTCGCGCCCCTTTTTTCATGGAAAAACCGATTCCTGGGCAGCGATGGGTGAGCGATACCGAGCCGGAGCTGGGGCTGGGTATTATTTTGAAGGCCGAGTTTGGCCGCGTGGAAGTGTTGTTTCCGGCCGCGAGTGAAACGCGCCAGTATGCGCTGCAATCGGCTCCGCTGCGGCGAGTGAAGTTTGCCGATGGCGACAAGATCAAGACGCACGCGGGCGAGGAGTTTGCCGTGACGGCGGTCGAGACGCGCGCCGGGTTGCTCGTTTATGTCGCCGCGGAGCGCGAGATCCCGGAGGCGGAGTTGTCGGATCTCATCAGCTTTAGTAAACCCGAGGACCGATTGCTCGCGGGGCAGGTGGATGACCTCGCGACATTCGATCTGCGCGTGGAATCTCTCCATCGCCGCAGCCGCAATCGACAGTCCCCGGCACGCGGATTCGTGGGAGGACGTGTCGATTTGCTCCCGCATCAAATGTTCATCGCGAGCGAAGTAGCGTCGCGGCTCGTGCCACGGGTATTGCTCGCGGATGAAGTGGGTTTGGGAAAGACGATCGAAGCCGGCCTGATCCTTCACCGTCTGCATCTCACGGGCCGCGCCGAGCGCATCCTGATCCTCGTGCCGGAGCCTCTCATTCACCAGTGGTTCGTCGAGATGCTGCGGCGGTTCAATTTGCTCTTCAGCTTGTTCGACGAAGATCGGTGCGAATCCATCGAGCAGCACGATCCGGGGACGAATCCTTTCCTCGATAGCCAGATCGTGATCTGCAGCACGCGCTTCCTGGCGGAGAATGAAACACGGGGACGCCAGGCCATCGAGGCAGGTTGGGATTTGCTGGTCGTCGACGAGGCCCACCACCTTGAATGGAGTCACGAGCAGGCGAGCCCGCAGTATGCGCTCGTCGATGCGCTCGCGCGGAAAACACCGGGCGTCCTGTTGCTCACGGCGACTCCGCAGCAACTCGGGCCGGAGGGACACTTCGCCCGCTTGCGCCTGCTCGACCCTGATCGCTACTCGGACCTGCAAACTTTCCTTGAAGAATCGAAGCACTACGAGGAAGTCGCCAAGGCCATCGATCGCGTGCTTGGGGGCAAAGCGCTCACCAAGGCGGACCGCGCTGTCTTTGCAAAAAAGTCCGAGCGCATTCAACGGCTCGCCGACGAACTGCCGAAGGGCGGCGACCGTGAGCGCGATGCGCTCGTCGCGGCATTGCTCGATGAGTTTGGCACCGGCCGCGTGATGTTCCGCAATACTCGGGCGGCGCTGTCCGGTTTTCCGCAACGCAAGGCGAAGCTGGCGCCGCTAAAGCACACGGTGGATGAACTCGGCGCCAAGGTGAAGTGGCTCGTCTCGCTAATGAAGAAGACGGGCGACGCAAAGATCCTGCTGATCTGCAAAACCCGCGAGTTGGTGGAAGAAATCACGGAGCGCGTGCAGCGCGAAGTAAACACGCGGCTCGCCATGTTTCATGAGCAACTCACCCTGCTGCAGCGCGACCGCAATGCCGCATTCTTTGCCGAGGAGGAAGGCGCGCGTGTGCTCATTTGCTCGGAAATCGGCAGCGAGGGGCGGAACTTCCAGTTTGCCCATCACCTCGTGCTCTTCGATCTGCCGGACAATCCGGAATTGCTCGAGCAGCGGATCGGCCGTCTCGATCGCATCGGGCAAACGGAAACCATCCAGGTGCACGTGCCGTACATTGAAGGCACGGAGTCCGATGCGGTCGCGCGCTGGTATCACGACGGCCTGAACGCGTTCGAAAAGACCCTCCAGGGCGCATCGGAGATCGTGCACGATCACAGCGACGAACTCGCCGCCGCCCGCGAGGAGTTCGACGAAGCGAAGCTGGAGGCATTGATCGCGCGCTCCAAGGATCTGCGCAGCAAGGTTACGAAGAAGCTCGAGCGGGGGCACGACCGCTTGCTCGAACTCAATTCCTCGAAACCTGAGCGCGCCGCTGAACTCATTCGCCAGATCCAGGCGATGGATCAGGACGGACGTTTCGAGGAGTTCGTCATCCATTTGATGGACCACTTCGGCGTGCACGTGGAGGAACTCGGCAGCCGCAGCTACTACTTTCGTCCGGGGCATTTGCGCACCGACGCATTCCCGTCCCTAAAAGAGGAGGGGATCTCCGTTACCTTCGATCGCGAGCGGGCGCTTAGCCGTGAAGATCTCGGGTTCATGAGTGCCGATCACCCGATGGTGCGCGGCGCCTGGGATCTGTTGCTCGGCTCGGAGGCTGGGAACTCGGCCTTCGGCATTTGGAAACAGCCGGGCGCGGAGGCGGTCTTCCTCGAAATCTACGCGGTCGTGGAGTGCGTCGCGCCAGCCGCACTGCACGTGGATCGATTTCTACCCGCCGTGCCCGTGCGGGTCGTGCTGGACCATGCGCTCGCCGATCACACGGAGGAGGAGGCCATCGCGGCGGCGAAACTCGAGAAAGGCGACATCTTCCGCCTGATCGATCGCGGTGCCGTGAAGAAGAAGTTACTGCCGGCGATGCTTTCGAAAGCCCAGGCGATCGCGAACGAACGTCTCAAGCAGATCGTCTCGTCTGCAACCGTCGCAATGTCTGCGCAATTGAGGCAGGAGGCAGAACGATTGGAGGCGCTCAGGGCAGTGAACGATCACGTCCGTCCGGAAGAAATTGCCGCGATTCGCGAGCAGGAATCCGCGTTGCGCGCCGCGATTGCGTCCGCCCATCTCCGGCTCGATGCGCTGCGACTGATTTTTAGAATTCCCGGTAATTCTTAGCATTCTTGCGGAGCGCGTGCGCGCGAGTGTTCTCGAAATATCCGCGGGTTCGAAGTTTTGCCACGGAACATCCGCGCACTTACTCAACAATACGCGATGACACCGAGATGCAGAAACGTCCAAAGTCTCGCCAGGAAGAGAATCGGGATGCTTCCAAGCTAACCGAGCATGAACAGATGATCCGCGCGTTGCAGGAAGCCGCTGAGCGGCTCTCCAAAGCCAGGCAGGCGCTCAAGAAACAGGATCGCTCTACTGGTGCGGATGACGATCACGATGCCAATCGCGAGTGGTGAATCGTCGCGCCCCCCGCGGAGCACCTGTTAGGAGCCGGTTGAATACTCCGGTAAACTCCAACCAGGAGCTCAGGAAGTGAGGAGCAATGCCTTGGAACCTGGATTTCCTGGGTTCCTGGCATCCTGCTTCATCGTCGATCGCGCCGTTCCTGTTGATGAAGGGTATTTCAACGCCTGCTAGACTATTTCGACTGGGCACTTTGGCAGAGCGCGCAGGAACGCCTGCCCGTAATTCTTCGTCAGAATGCGCGGGTCGAGAATTACTACGATGCCGCGATCACTTTTCGTGCGGATCAGGCGACCGACGCCTTGCCTGAATTCAAGAATCGCTTCTGGCAAAGAGAAATCGCGGAAGGGATCGCCGCCGTTGGCCTCGATCATTTCGAGCCGGGCCTCGATGAGCGGCGTATCGGGCACCGCGAAGGGGAGGCGAGTGATGATGACATTCGACAACGCCTCACCGGGCACATCCACGCCGCTCCAAAAACTCTTCGTGCCAAAGAGCACGTGCCGGTCGTCTTTCTTGAACTCCGCGATGAGGCGGGAGCGCGACATGCCTTCGCCTTGCACGAGTAACTTCAAGTCGTGCTCGTCATCGAACGGTTCCCGGCAGAGCGCGGCGATGTTTTGCATCATCTTGTAACTCGTGAAGAGCACGAACGCGCGTCCTTCGGTTTGCGTGACGAAATGGGTGATGCGTTCGGCGAGGGCATCTTCGTACGATGCGTCGCGCGGGTCCGGCATCTTCTTCGTGACGAAGATCTTCATCTGCCGCTCGTAGTCGAACGGCGAGCCGACTTTCAGGCCCTCGACATCATCCGCGCCAATGCGTCGGCGGAAATAGTCCAGCCGCTCGCCGCCGACACTCAATGTGGCGCTGGTAAGAATGGCGGTGTGATTCTCGCGGAACAGCAGCGCGTGCAAATGCGCGGCGACATCCACCGGCGCCGCGTGCAGCGTGTGCAGGTTGTTCGACTTCCCGCTTTGCTCGACCCAGTAGACATAGTCGTGCGCGTCCTGCATGAGAAACGTCGTAAGCGCGCCCCTCGCATCGCGGATCTTCCGCCCGAGATCCTGCAACTCGGTCTTCAGGATCTCGTCTTCCGTGTTCTTGATCGTCTGCACGATCAGCGTCTGCACTTTCGCGAGATCGCCGCTCAGCGTGTCCGGAACGAAGTCGGGGTTGCGCACGCGGTATTCCTTGCCCTTCTTGAAGTCCGCCGCGTTCGCGACCTTCTCGAAAAACGCATCGGCTTTCTCGAGCGCGTTGTTCACTTCGCGAACGGCGTCCGCGTTGCGAAGCTTTTGGAAATGACCCTTCTGCGTCTTCGGGTTGTAGAGACGCGTGAGCGCGCGGTTCAGCAGGTATTGCGAAACACCCAGCCCGATCATCTTCGACGCGACCGCCTCCACGGTGTGGGCCTCGTCGAAGATCAGGAAATCATTCGCAAACAGGTAGCCGCTCTCATTCTCCTCGGCCTCGGCGATGCTGCCGAGCGAGAGAAAGAATAGCGTGTGGTTCAAAACCACGACGTCCGCGGAGATCAGCGACTTCCGCACGCGCTGATAATGGCAGCGCGGGTTCGTTCCGCACGATTTGGTTGTGCAGATATGCGGCTCGCTGCAGATCGCGGCCCATACGTTGGGATCGGGCTCCACCTCCAGGTCGGAAAGCGAGCCATCTTGCGTGGTTTGCGCCCAGTCCCAGATGCGCTTGAGTTCCTCGACCTCCGGTCCCGTGAAAAGTTCGCCGGCGCCGCTCAAAGCGCGCTCGAGCCGCATGGGGCATACGTAATTGCCGCGGCCTTTCCACAGCATCGCGCTAAACCCGTCCGGACCGAGCTCGTCCGCGAGCACTTTCTGCACGATCGGGATGTCTTTATAAACGAGCTGCTCCTGGAGGTTGATCGTGTGCGTGGAGATGACCGCCTTCTTCTTCTTCTCCTTGGCCCACAGCACCGCCGGGATGAGGTAGGCGAGCGACTTGCCGACGCCCGTTCCTGCCTCGACGACGAGGTGCTTGTTTTCCGAAAGGGCGCGCGCGACCGCCACGGCCATTTCCTGCTGTTCCGGCCGTGCTTCGAAGTTCTTCGCCTGCGCGAGCAAACCATCCGGCGAGAAGATCCGCCGGATCCGCTCGGGGAACTCAGAGGGCGGGCTGCTTCCGATCGATATCACGCTTGGGCGATACGCTTCGCGCCCCTTGCTGGCAAGAGGGAGCACC
>CBHXZU010000120.1:0-11340 GCA_966125105.1 uncultured Prosthecobacter sp. | reverse complement strand
AGCATCGCCGCCTTGTGATACATCGGGTTGTCCTCGTAATTGCCCGCGAAATAGGCCGTCAGCGCCAGCAGGAGCACGATCGCCACGCCCCACGGATGGCGTTTCAGACCGCGCGGAATTACCGGCCAGCACGTCACCAGGCTGCGGCCCCAGCGCTCCACCGAATCTTTCGAAGCCTGCCACAGCACCCAGAGCATCGCGGCGAAGATTAGCGGTGAATACACGCCGAAGTGCGTGGCGAAGAACTTTCCAAAGTCTTTCAGGCTGATCTGCCACCACGCCGTCTCGAGTCCTCCCCGCGCCGCGAGGTGATGCGTCGTCGGCCAGCCGTGTGATTGATTCCACAGCGCGGGCGGGATGACAAAGAGGACGAACACCCCGAGCATCGACCAGAGCCCCGCCGAGCGGAGCACACCGCGGAATCGCTTCGTGAAAAGCACTAGAAGGATTACGCTGAGCAGCTGGAAAGCGTTCGTCCATTTGCACAGGAAGCCGCACCCGATGAGCACGCCGCTCAGCGCCCACCATCCGATTCGTTGCGTGATTGAGACCGGCGACGCTTCCGCTTCCTGGTAAACTTCAAACGCGCGCCACAACGTGTAGAGCGCCGCAGTCCAGAAGAAGATCGAAAGCGGATCGATCGTCATGATCAATCCCCCGGCGTTGAAGAGCGGCGTCGCGTTCGCCAGGACCACCACCCACGCGGCGGCCCGCGCCTCGTAAATGCGCCGCGTCAGCGCGTAGAGAATGAGGCTCGTCCCAAGCGCCAGGATGGGAGCAAGGAAACGAATGCCGAATTCAGTAGGACCAAACAGGCTCGTCCCGAGTTTGATCGCCAGCGCGACGCCGGGGCCTTTGCTGAAGTAGCACCAGTCGAGGCGCTGGCTCCATTCGAAGTATTGCGCTTCGTCAGGCGATAATTCGACGCGACCGATGTAGACCAGCCGGACCGCCGTGAGCACGAGGAGGAATGCCAGCAGGCGAATGTTCATGCGGGCAATAACGTTGGATAACGCTCGGCAATTTGAGGCAATGCGCGTTTTCCCAAGCGACGCCAGGCGAGTTCTGCCAGCGCCAGGGTGAGACAGGCAACGGCAAATCCAATGAGGATTCCCCCGATCACATCGCTCGGCCAATGCGACCCGACGTAAACGCGGGAATACGCGACGAGCGATGAAGGAATGAACGCCAGCCAACCCCAACGCGGAAAAAAGAGAACGGCAAGCAATGCGATGGCCGCGGTGTTTGACGCGTGGTTCGAAGGAAATGAACGCCCTGGCTGAGCGCCTCCAGTGCCGAGCGAGGTCTTCACCTTCACGGGCTTGAATGCCCCGGCATATGCGGGAGATGCGAGATCGACCATGCGGACTCCGACTTCGGTTTGATGCGGCCGATTACGTGAGACGGTCTTTTTCAGAATCCGGCCGACGATTCCGTCACTGATCCCGAATGCCAGCAACGCAACGATCACAAACGCGCGCCCGCGAAATCCGCCGCGGATCAGCGTCAGGAGGCCCGCGATCACGAGTGGGACCGTCCAGAACGCGGCGCTCGACATTACCGCCATCAGCCGGTCGAGGGCACTGCTGGTCCACTCACGGTTGATGAGAAAAAGGAGCTTTTGATCCATCCAAAGTTCGCCGAACGTGCGAGAGCCTATGATGCGACACTTTTCTGTAAAGCTCCTGCTCGCCATCGTGTTGGCCATTGTTGCAGGACAGGGATTCGCACAAGGTCAAAACCCCGACCCGCGCGAGCTACTGCGGTCGGCGCGCGTGGCACAGGCAAACATGGATTGGAAATTCACCGGGCATCTCCGCGTCGGTGCCGGAGCGACAAAGATTCCATTCTTCCTCACGGTTTCAAACGGCGTGGTGAAATATGAGTTCAAGGACAACGGAGATTCGATCACCCTGCGCCTTGGAGACAAAGACAGCCGGCTGGAAGAGACCGTCGGCGGAAAAACGGAACGCGTCGGCGGCGCGAAGCTGGCCGCTCCGATCCGGAACACGAACCTCAGCTACGAGGACATCTCGCTCCGCTTTCTCTACTGGCCCAATGCCAAACTGCTCGGCGATGAAATCATCCTGGCCCGGGACTCCTGGGTGATCGAATTAGTCCCGCCGACTGCGGGCGTGAGCCAGTATTCGAAGGTGAAGGTCTGGATCTCCAAAGGGGAAAACGCCGTGATGAAGATGGAATCCTTTGATTCGGCCGGAAAATCAGTCCGCAAATACACCGTCCGAAGCGTGATGAAGCGCGACGACTTCTGGTTCCTGAAGCAAATGGAGATCAGCGGCGGCGGCGCGAAGAAGCCGACCTTCCTGGAGCTGCAGGATGTGGTGAACTAAATCAGAACGCCGTCGTCACGCGTCGAAGTCGGATCCGACTTTAACGGTTACTCGATGGGCGTAAGCATGAGCTCTGACGCGCAGCGTTGACGGAGGTTTACGCGCACTTTCACCGCCTGGCCTGCGTCAGATTCGATCAAACCTGCGGACTCCGATTCGATGCTGAGATTGGTCTTTGTTCGGGTTGCGAGGGCGGCGGGATCGAGCGGGAGTTCCGTCTCGTCATCGATCTCCAGCTTGAAGCGCTTGGCGCGAATTTCTTCCGGAAGGCTGGGCAGACGCAGATCCGCGTTTTCAATCCGGAACTCGCCGCGCAGTCGGGCGGCCGGCTTGCCGTCGAGCTTCGTGATTTCGGAAAGCGTCGTCTTGCCTCGGAGATCGTCTGCCTTGAGCCCCGCGAAACCTTCAGAAATCCAATCTTTTAGCATCGCCTCTCGGTTCACGGGCCACGATTCGCCAGGCTTCACCTTGCCGGGGGCGCCGAGCAATTCGTCATCGGTCGCATGGCCATCGCCCTGCACAAAGAGGAAGGAATCGATGATTTCCGACTGAGTCTCGTCCGGTTCCGCCCCGTTTACCTGCACGACTTTGTCCGGATTATCGTGGCGCAGGTAAATGACGTCACCCGCCTTGAAGAAGTCGTCTTCCTCGCTGTCGTTGATGCAAGCCGCCTCGGAAAGCTTGAGCCGCAGTTCCTTCGCAAGACCCTTTGGAGTGGTGCTGAGAATGGTCAGTTCACCAGCCAGCTTGCATGCCGCAACCACCTCTTCTTCTTCGACTTCGTCCGCGTTCATGATCGTCTTCGTGTGCATGTCCACGGCGACCTTCGCGGCGAGCTTGAAGCGGTCGCCGACTTTCACCGGTCGGTGCAACACGACTTGGTAAGAGTCGTCCGCGTAACTGAGGGAGACGAAGAGAAGCAGACTGAGGACCCACGCAAACAAGTGCTTCATGACGGGCCAAAGTGAGCGGGTTTTAGGCCACTGAAAAGTGAGATCTTTGACACGTGGCAGCGGAATGCCAAAAAGTTGGCGCTTCGCGGGACTTCGCACTTCCACGGAAGGGCGCGGTTTGCCAGTTTCCCGCGTTCATGCTCGCGAAAGTGTTCTCCGCCGCGGTTTTTGGTGTCGATGCGTTCGATCTCGAAGTCGAAGTCAGCACGGGTGGCGGTCAAAAGGACGCCATTGTCATCGTTGGGCTTCCGGATACAGCGGTTAAAGAAGCGCGGGACCGCGTGAAAACCGCGATCAGCAACAGCGGGTTCCGATGGCCGTCCGGTCACGTAACGGTGAACCTTGCGCCGGCGGACGTGAAGAAAGAGGGGCCGAGCTTCGACCTGCCTATCGCTCTGGCAATGACTGCCTGTGTGCACGACGCGAAACTCGCCGACGCGGAGGACTTCTGTTTCGTCGGGGAACTCGCGCTCGATGGAGCGATTCGACCCGTGCGTGGCGTTCTGCCCGTGGCGCTCGAAGCGCGCAAACGCGGTCGGCGCAAAGTGGTGGTGCCAGAGGCAAACGCCCGTGAAGCCGCGATGGTCGAAGGCATCGAGGTCTATGGCGTTCGCAATCTCCGGGAGTGCTTCAGCTTCCTTACCGGCCAGTTGAACCTCACGCCCGTGAAGGAAGACCTGGGTGCTTTCTTTGAGGCGCACCAAAACTACGACGTCGATTTTTCCGATGTGCGCGGCCAGCACCACGTGAAGCGCGCCATCGAGGTTGCCGCCGCCGGCGGGCATGGCCTTTTGCTGATCGGGCCGCCGGGTTCCGGCAAGAGCATGATCAGCAAACGCGTGGCCTCGATTCTCCCGCCGATGACCATGGAGGAGGCGATCGAGACGACGAAGATTCACAGCATCTGCGGCATGCTGCTCGACAAGAACTTCGTGGCCACGCGTCCCTTCCGCGCGCCGCACCACACCGTGAGCGATGTCGGGCTTCTGGGTGGAGGGATCAATCCTTCACCTGGCGAAATCAGCGTCGCGCATAACGGCGTGCTCTTTCTCGACGAACTTCCGGAGTTCAAGCGCACCACACTCGAAGTTCTTCGCCAGCCGTTGGAAGACGGGCGCGTCACCGTGAGCCGCGCGGCGGGATCGATGACTTTTCCCGCTGAGTTTATGTTGGTCGCCGCGATGAATCCCTGCCCTTGCGGATACCACGGTGATGCGAAACGCAACTGCCGATGTTCACCTGTTCAAGTGGAGCGCTACCGCGAAAAGATTTCCGGTCCGTTGCTCGATCGCATCGATCTGCACGTCGAGGCGCCAGCCGTTCCTTACGAGCAGCTGCGCCAAGGAGAACCCGGCGAGCCAAGCACGACGATGCGAGAGCGCGTGGTCACGGCGCGAGCGGTGCAAAAGGAGCGTTTCGGCGCGGGAAAAGTGCGGGTGAATGCGCGCATGACGACGGCCCAGGTGCGCAAGCATTGCGCGCTCGATGCGGATGCCGAAGCGATGCTGCGCATGGCCATGTAGAGTCTGAATCTCAGCGCGCGCGCTCACGACCGCATCCTCAAGGTTGCGCGCACGATCGCGGATCTCGCCGGTGCCGCGGCGATCGGCGCGGAGCACATCAGCGAGGCGATTCAATACCGCACGCTCGATCGGAAACTTTGGGCGTAGGCGCGGCGCGACAACTGGCAGCAACCGCTTACTTCCAGTGCCGCGTTGCACTGATCGAATGCAATGAGTGGGCGTTACGAGTTGGTCGCGAAACGGCGGCGGCGGGTGAGCATGCCTAGACCTGCGAAGAGGAGCAGCGCGCTGCCGGGTTCGGGGACAGCGATTAGCGCGATATCGTTGCCAATTGCGCCAAAGTCTCCGTTGGCCTGGTAGGTGATGGTCCACGGGATGCCGCCGAAGGTTAGCGCCCCTCCTTCGCTGAGGCCGGCGAACGCTCCGACAATCGGATCGATGCCATCATTCAGCATCAGGAAGAACGTGTCGTTCTCGAGCGGGACATAGCCGTTGATCAGCGACGCCTGCAACTCGCCGCCAATCGTCAGGGTGCCCGTGACACGCAATTGATCGTAGCCAGTGCCGGGCAGGATGCCGCCGATCTCCATCTGCAGATCGGCGTTGGCGCCGAAAAGCAAGTCACCCGTGTCGAGTGTGCCCGCGCTCGCTCCAGGCGCTATCGTTCCGGAAACTGCAGTGACTGCGCCGACGACGCCTCCCGATCCGCTGAGGACGCCGCCTTCGAGATTCACGAAACCTGCGACGCCGCCAGCACTCAACTCGAGAGTGCCGCCGGCGTTCACGGTCGTCCCGCTGCCCGTGATATTGCCGGTGAGAAGCAGCGTGCCTGCGTTCACCGTCGTGGCGCCGGAGTAGGTGTGCAGCGTGCCGGGTTGCCCAATTTCCAACGTTCCGTTGCCCGTTTTGGTAACGCCGCCGGTGCCGACCATTTTGATCCCGATCGACAGATCCACACTGCCAGCACCATCACCGATGTTGAACGTCCGGGATGCGCTGCCCAGGTCGAGAAGTCCGCCCGCGCCGCTGGATACGCCGGTGATGCGCACGGGAGCGGGATTCGCATTTCCCGTGAAAGTGACGTTTCCGTTCAGGTTGATTTTTGAGGCCCCGCCGCTCGAGGCCACGTAGATCGCATTGTAACTTCCTGACGCGATGTTGCTCAGCTCGAGTCCGCCCGCGCCAATGGTCAGCGAACTGCCTGGCGCATTGCCGCCCACAAATACCGCCCCCGTGCCTCCGGCGGTCGTGCCGCTTTGAATCACGAGTTTCTGCACGGACAGATCGGCGCCCATATTGCCGCTATTGATCGTCACGCTCGTGCCGGCGCTCGTCGTGTCGCCGTTGACCAGCAACGTCCCCGTGATCTCAGCATTGACAAACGAAGTGGCATTCGTGCCGGTAAGCAGTCCGAGTGCATTCACATTGCCGGGTCCGCTCAGCGACACATTGTGCAGGATGCCACTTCTGCCTGCGTAATCGATGCGCCCGCCGTTGACGGTCACGTCATTTCCCGCGGTGAATGCGCCCGCCACTCCTTGGTTGACGATGCCGCCGGTGATGTCGACCAGGGCTGGGATGGCGCCGACTACGTTGGCGGTTAGAGTGCCCGCGGTAACGCTTGTAATGCCGGCGTAAGTGCCGACGCTGTTCAGCGTCGCTACGCCAGCCCCGCTCTTGGTGAGACCGCCGGAGCCACCGAGCACCGCGTTGACGGTGACCGTTTGTCCCGTTGGAGGTTGAATCGCGATACTCGAAGCGGTGAGCGTGCCGGTGCCGCTGACCGTCGTGCTGGCCGTCCCGCCGAAGGTGACTGCTCCCGCCGTTTGATTGAAGGAGTTCAGGTTCAGAGTGCCGCCATTCACCGTGAGCGGCTGCGTTGCATTCAGAATGCCCGCGGCGCCGAAGGACAGCGTGCCGGCGTTGACCGTCGTGGGTCCGTCGTATCCGCCGCCATTGATGTTCAGCGCGGCCGCGCCGGCTTTGGTGATTCCAAAAGCGCTCGCGCCATCGGTGATCGTCGCAAGCGTGATCGTGTTCACCGCGTGGAAGGTCGGGTTACCGGACAATGTCGTCGTTCCGTCGAATGCCAGGACGTAATTGTTGCCGCTGGCGTCATCCACCACGAGCGTGTGATTCCCAATCGAAAGATCGTTGAGCGTCATTGTCTTGGTAGTCGTTACGGATGTGTTGATCCGTTGCGGGTTGATCGTCGAATCGCCGAGCAATTCCACGTCGTTGCCGAAGTTGACGTCGAAATCGGAAATGACCTCGAGTCGCCCGGAATTGTCGGTGTCCGCGAGGTTGATCCCGGTGTTCAGTTTGAGGAGCACCCCACTGCCCAAACCATTCTGAACCCCGCCGCCGCTGCGGATCTGAGCGATGGCGTTGGGTTGAATCGTCAAAGTGCCGGTGACGCTTCCGCTATCAATGATGTTGTTGAACCGCAGCTTCTTCAGGCTGGCCGTATTGGTGTTGTTCGCCGTTACCGTAATGTTCACCGGGCCGATGCTGGTGACCGCGCCTGTGCCGCCGGCGGTCGAGCCGAAGTCGATGGCGCGATCGGTCGCAGGTGCCAGCGCGTCCGTGAGCGAGAACGTCGTGTCCTTTTCGAAGATGATGCTCGGAGTTGCGCTCGTGGCGCCATTCCAGGTGCGATCCGCGCCCATTGGCGACAGCGTGCCGCCATTAAAATGGAGCGCGTAGGCGGGAGCCCCGGCCGAGTGCTGCAAGGTGCCGCCATTGATCGTCACGACATTCGCCGCGTTGCCCAGGGCGGTCGCGCCGCTTAGGCGATAGGCGCCGTCGTTGATGACAATGTCGCCGGTGAAGGTGCTGGCGGTTGTCGAGGAAATCGCCGTGCCCGTGCCGTTTTTCTCAATCCCAACTTGTCCTGCTCCAGGTCCGCCGGCGATCACGCCGTTCAGATTGATGATGCCGTTACCGGCGAGCGTGAGCTTGTTCGTGCCGAGCGCGATTCCGCCCGTGGACAGCTGCGCGTTGGCGGTCGCTTGCAGCGTGGTCGGGCCGGTGATCGCGGTGCTCGCAAAAGCCACCGTCCCCGTTGTGCCGGTGACACTCGCGCCAACATCCGCAGTCAGCGTCGCGCCGCCAATCGAGAGCGCGCCGAGAGTTTGCGTCACGCCCGCGGCAGCGGGAGTCACCACGTCGCTGATCACCGTCGAGTTCACCGAAACCGTCACCGGGTTGTTGAATGCAGTCGCCGCGTCGTTGCGCAGCGAGAGCGTGCCGCCCGCTAGCGTGATCGCTGCTTTCGGCGAATTGCCGAGTGACTGAGCATTCGATAACTCCACGCTCCCGGCGGCGATATTCACCCCGGCGCCCGCCGTGAGTCCTGCGTTTGCCGCGGTCAGCGCCAGTTTGCCACCTCCCGACTTCGTTAGGACCGAGTTGCCGACGAGTCCTCCCGTGGTGTCGGTCGAGACCGTCTGGCCATTGGCGATGTTGAGCGTTCCTCCACCTGCTCCGAGCGTGAAGATCTTTCCAGCATCTGCCGCAAAGCCGGTCGTCACTTCGAGCGTGCCGCCCTGGAATGTGACGTCATTGCCTGCTGCCCCGAGTTGATTCTCCGCCGAGATGCGCAGCGTGCCACCCGCGAGCGTCACGCTTCCACCGGTCCATGACGCGCTTTGGTTGGCCGTGATTTCGAGCAAGCCGGCGCCTGACTTCACAAACACGCCGTTGCCGGCGATCTGCCCGGCATTGCTGATCGTGACAGTCACGCCGGTCGGCGTCTCGATGCCGCCTCCTGTGGCAGTGACGTTCAGCGCCCGGCTCGTGGAGAATGCGGAATCAAATCTCAGCGCACCGCCGGTGAAGGTGATCGAGTTGGCCGCGTTGCCGAGCTGGTTGTCCTGGGTCACGGCGAGCGCGCCGCCCTCGACGGTCACAGTCTGTCCCGCGCCGCCGAATGTATTTCCTGTCGCGGCGCTCAGCTTGAGCACGCCATTCCCACGTTTCGTCATCGTGGTGACGCTGGTCTCGTTGCTGATTACGCCACTGACTTCCGTGTCGATCGGCGCCGCTCCATTGTTGATGGCAAACTCGTGCGTGGCATCGGCGTCGAGGGCCAAACTGCCGGTCACAGCGCCGGGCGTCGTGGTGCCCGCGCAGATCAGCTTTCGGCCGAGCGTCGTTGTGGGGGCATTGATCGCCGTGCCATCGAAGAGAAACAGATCCGCCCCGTTCGTGATGGTGAGTCCGCCCGCGTTCAGGATCGCGCCGCCCGTGTAATCGAGGTCGAAAATCGTCTGCGTCTTCCCCGCGAGATCGAGGGTGCCGCCGGTGAATTGAATCGTCGTGTCCGAAGCGAGTTGATTGCTCCCGTTGAAGAGCAACGTGCCGCCGCTGATCAGCACGTCGACCGTGGCCGTGTTGGCATCGCCGATGATCGCGCCGCCCGCGACCGGGCTATTCAGCAAAAGCGTGCCGGAAGCGACATTCGTTTGCCCATTGTACGCGTTCGCCGCGGCTCCCGAGAACTCGACGATGCCCGGTCCGTTGATCATTACGCCAAAGCTCCCGGCGCCATCGCTGATCACTCCGCTAAAGCGCGTCGTCGCGCTGGCCGTGGCGTTCGCGAGCGTCGCTCCTTTGCTCAATGTGATCGCCCCGCCGTACGTCGCCACCGTGCTTGCCGGGTTGCTCGCGGAGAGCGCGAGCGTGCCGCCGTTGTTGTTGATCGTCACCGGGCGGCCGATCGTGAACGCCCCGTCAATGCTCAGTGTCGCCGTCTCTCCCGCGAGCGAGGTCGCATCTCCCATGAGAATTGCGCCGGCGGAATTGCCGAGGGAGCTGTTTGTGGAGATGCCGACATCGCCCACGACGTAAAGTGTGCCGCGGCGGACCGTCGTCGCGCCCGTGAAGGCATTGTTGACGTTATTCACGCGAGCGATGCCCGCGTCCACCTTCACCAAGCCGCCCGACCCGGTGATCAAGCTCGTGACTTCCACCTGCTTGGTCGCGCTCATGCCGCTGATGCCCATCGTTCGTTGGAGCGTGATGTTGCCCGTGTAGTTCGCGGTGAAGTCGCCCGTGTTGCCGATGTTCGAGACGCCGGTTCCGTTCTGACTCGTCACGAGAATCGCGCGGCTGATCGTTACGTTGTCGGCGCCGACTCGCAGCGCGACGCCATTGTTGTTTGCGCCTGCGCTGTTATCGCCGAGTTGCACCGCGCTGGTGGCATTGCCCAGCGGTCCTGCCACGCCTGGGGCGACGTCCGCGAGGACGACGATCGTGTTGTTCCGGATGATGGTGCTGCCCGAATACGTATTGGCGCCGCTGAGGCGCAACGCAGACGCGCCGGTCTTGGTTAAATTGAAGCCGCTTCCGCCATCCGTGATCACTCCCGAGATCGTGTGCAGGCCGTTGCCGCCTTCGGAGCCGATCACTCGGTTTCCGCTCAGCGTCATCGTGCCGGAGAGCGTGAGGGTTGTGGTCACTGTGCTCTGACCGATTGTGAAGTCGGATTTTGCGGCAACACTGTTGCCGATCGTCGTGTTGCCGGAGCCGGTGGAGCGGATCACGCGATTCGTCGACGCCGCATTTGCGCCTTCGATGGTGAGCGTGCCTGTGCCGAAGGCGCCGCTGGTCACCGCGCCATCGACCCCGCCCGCAGTGCTGACGCCGGAGATGAGGAGACCGTTCTGCAACGTCAGTCCGCCGGAGAAAGTGCTCGGACCAAACATCGATGCCGCCGCGCTCACCGAGTCATAGTTCACCACCATCGAGCCCGTGCCGACGATCACGCCCTGCGCCGCCTGGTTGAATGCGCCGAAGTTGAGTGACGTGAGGCTGCCCGTTCCGCCGACCTTGAGCACGTTCGCGCCGAGATCCATCTGCGCGCCGGTGAAGAAGAACTGGGCGCGACCATTGGTGATGTCGAGATTGTCGAGCAGCTGGATCCGAGAGGAGATCGTCACCGCGGAGTTCGTCGTGTTCGTGCTCGTGACGCTCTGCAGGTTTAGCTTCGCGTTGCCGGAGGTGGCGTCGAAGATGAGCGTGTTGGTCCCGGTGCCGCTCGCGATCGTCACGGTCTGCGGTGTAGCGCTATTCGTGATGTCGCCGGCATCGAGGCGCCCAATCGTGACGTCCTGGTTCAGGTTCACGATCGTGTTGCCCGTGAAGTCCTTCGCCAAGTTGGCGAAGTCGCCAGCGGCATTGGGAAACGTTGCGTCGTCCACGGGCACCGTCGTCCAATTCGCGCCATCGTTCCAATTCACCGTGCCGGTGACGGGGACGAAGTCGTAATCGGTGGCAAAGGCGGAGGCAAACGGCAGGCCCGCGAGGGCGAGAACGGTAACGGCGAGGGAACGACGTGTGCGCGCAGGACGGCGGACACCAAAGGGAGTGGTGTTATTCATAGGGACGGACGAATCGCGCGGGAACGTGCCGTCTTTCTGCCGCGTAGCAATGCGAAAACGACTGAAGCTAGCCGTCATTGTTTGCGCGGATATTCTACTCTGTTGGAAAGGGATCTTACACCTCCCGCCT
>CBHXZU010000119.1:0-11345 GCA_966125105.1 uncultured Prosthecobacter sp. | reverse complement strand
GTCGCGTGCCACACCAACCGTGTGCGCGAAAAAAACAGCGTGTTTGCAAAAAAAACAGTGTGTCCGCTGTTCAGAACACCGTGTCCGCAAAAGTGAGCATAGGTTTCTGCACTTTTTACAGCGTGTCTGCAATCTTTGCAGGGATGTTTGCGGTTGCATGTGAGCGAGTTGCGAGCGGAACCGTGTGAAAGCGGATAATTCCGATAAAATCTTTTGAACAGATGGCGCGGGGGCCTGTCTGATCTTCTGTTAGGGTGGTTCGGGCCGCCCGGTGATGCAGCTTCTGAGGGGGATCTCTTCACCGGCGGCCCGGCATTTTGTACGGATGGCGCGAGGACTCAGGAGGTTTGAGGACAGATGTTGTTTTGGCATTACCGCCGCGGTCTTTTACGGGTGACGGGCGTCGCTGCGCCCGGCATAAGCTGCGACCCCATGACTTCGGGCACGCCTTTGCTTGGACTCCGCGGATGTCTCATCGATGCCCCAAGATATGGCGAGATCCGGACCCAGCGGGATGGAGCGTTAGTCATTGAAAATGGGAGGATTGTCGAGGTCGGGGACTTCATGCATCTCGGCAAGAAGCCGCGCCCGCAGCCGATCCGATGGTTGTATTCGCCGCACGTGGCCATCTTTCCTGGGCTGATCGATTTGCACTCTCACGTGCCGCAGTACCCAGTGGTCGCCCGGGGACGGGGGCAGCTGCTCGATTGGCTGCACAGCTACATCTTTCCCCGGGAGAAGGTTTTCACCGGACCGGCGGGCCAGCGCGAGGCGGCGGCGTTTTTTCCCGAGCTGGCGCGGCATGGCACGACGACGGCAATGCTTTACACGGCAATCTACGAGGACTCGTGTGATGCGGCCTTTGCCGCTGCGGCGAAGCTCGGACTGCGGGTGATCATGGGGAAGATGATGATGGATGTGGGGACCTATGGGAGCCTGCAGCCACGGAAGGTGATCTCGGTCTCGCTGCTCGAGACGGAGCGGCTGTGCAAAAAGTGGCACGGGCGGGGGGATGGGTTGCTGGAGTATGCGGTGAGCCCGCGGTTTGCCCTCGCTTGCAGCGAGCGGATGATGAAGGAGGCTGCGGCGCTGGCGGAACAGCACGGGTGCTACATCCAGACGCATCTCGCGGAAACGAAGGAGGAGTGCGAGCGCGTGCGGCACATGTTCCCCGCGTGCCAGGATTACACGGAGGTTTACGAGAAGTGCGGGATGGTGGGGCCGAAGACGATCTTCGGGCACGGCATCTATCTTTCGGATCGCGAGCGCGGGGCGATCAAGAGCGCGGGGGCGGCGATCGCGCATTGTCCCACGGCGAATGTTTTCCTCACGAGCGGGATCATGCCGCTGAACGAGCATCGCGCGGCGGGGATTCGCATGGGGCTTGGGACCGATGTCGCGGCGGGGCCGGAGCTGAATCTTTGGCAGGTGATGCGGACGGCGATCGAGAGCCAGAAGGCGCGGTCGTTTTACGATCACACCGCGAGCGTGCCGACGCCTGCGCAGGTCTTGCACATGGCGACGCAGGGCGGGGCGGAGGCGTTGGGAAAGGCGGGGATCATCGGGACGCTCGATGTGGGCAAGGAAGCGGACGTCACGGTGATGGATCTCACTTCGCTGCTGCCGTATCGCGGCGGCGCGTTGAAAATCGAGGAACTCACGCCGGAGGATGCGCTGAATCTTTGCGTGTATCGGGGCGGGCCGCACGCCGTGCTCGAGACGTTTGTCCGCGGGCGGAGTGTGTATCGTTCGGCGGAACCGGAACTTTTTTGAGTGACGGCGCGCCCGGCACCGGGAAGCTCTGGGGTGTGCCTGAATTTCTGGAATACGATCCGGTCGCAGCTGCGTTAGCCGAGGACATCGGAAGCGGCGATGTCACCTGCGAGTTTTTCGTCGATGCTGATCAGCGCGCCGAGGCGCGCATTTTCGCGAAGCAAGATGGCGTGGCTGCGGGAATCGAAGTCGGGGAGCGCGTGTTTCGCATGGTGGATAGCGAGACGGAGACCAAGGTGGTACGGCGATCCGGCACGGCGGTGAAGAAGGGGGACACCGTGCTCGAAGCGCGTGGTTCTGCGAGGAGCCTGCTCACCGCGGAGCGCACGGCGCTCAATTTCATCCAGCGGCTCAGCGGTGTCGCGACGCTCACGCGGCGCTTCGTTGAGTTGGTGGCTCCGCACGGCACGCGCATTCTCGACACGCGGAAGACCACGCCGGGACTGCGCCGGTTGGAGAAAGCCGCGGTCGCGGCGGGTGGCGGGACGAATCACCGGATCGGTCTCTTCGATATGGCGATGGTGAAGGAGAATCACTATGCTGCCGATCCGAGCCCGGAACACCTGCAGGCGGCGATTCGCCGATTTCACGCAGCGAAGCCTGGGCTTCGCCTGGAGATCGAGGCGCAATCGGTCGAGCAGGTGCGCACCTTTCTCGGGATGGAAGGCGTCGATGTGATCATGCTCGATAACCTCAGCGTCGAAGAGATGAAGGAGGCGGTTCGGCTGCGCGGAGATCGCAAAGTGCAGTTTGAAGCGAGCGGCGGAGTGACGCTCGACACGATTGCGGAGATTGCTGCGACGGGAGTGGACTTCATCAGCGTCGGCGCGCTCACGCATTCCGCGCCAGCGCTCGACTTCTCGCTCGATCTCATTCGGCTATGAACGCGGACGCAAGCGTGCTGCGAGCGCTTCGCGAGGCCCCGGTGCATCTGCTGCCCGGCGATCTCGCGGAACAGCTCTCGCTCACCTTGCCAGCGGTGGAAGGGTCGATCGAAGCGTTGCGCGGCGCGGGCTTCGACATCGAGAGCAAGCCGGGGCTCGGGATCCGATTGATGAGCTCCCCGGACCGCATTCTCGCGGATGATCTCTGGTCGCGAGTGGCGGAGGGGACGCTGCTGCGGGAGATCATCGCCTATGAAGAGACGAGTTCGACGAACGACGTGGCGCTGCGTCTTGGGCGCGAGGGGCATCCCGGCGGCGTGGTAGTTTTTGCGGAGCGACAGACGGCAGGTCGCGGGCGTTTTGGGCGTCGCTGGGATTCGGCGGATCACCTGGGCCTGTGGTTTTCGTGGCTGCTCCGGCCGGAATTTCCCATCGCGAAATGGCCGCAGCTTACGACGTGGGCTGGAGTGGGTGCGGCGCGCGCGGTGGAGCGGTTTGCCAACGCGCCCGTCCGGCTCAAGTGGCCGAATGATTTGCAGATCCAGGGGCGGAAAGTTGCCGGCATCCTCATTGAGAGCGCGGTCGACTCGGAGGGACGTCCGTTTGCCGTCGCCGGGATCGGCATCAACGTGAATCACGCCGAGTTTCCCTCAGAACTGCGAAACATCGCCACTTCTGCACGGCTGGCGGCTGGCCATATAGTTGATCGTCCGGCGGTTGCCGCTGCAGTTCTGGCGGAACTTCAAAGGCTCTGGGACACGCTTTGTTCGGATTTCCTTGAGATCGTCGCGGAAGCGTCGGCGCGCAGCGTTTTGCTTGGCCATTGGGTGCGTCTTCACTCCGGGAACGAGGTGATCGAGGGAGTCGCCGAGGCGCTGGATGCATCTGGACAGTTGATGCTTAGAACTGCGGACGGTATTCTCCGCACCATGACGGCAGGCGAGGTCACCAGTCACACGCCTGCGCCATAATTGTTTTGGAAATGTGAAACTTTCGCCCGCCTGAACCGCATATGAGCACGCAGCCTGCTTTCTCAAGGAAGCGTCCTGACCCGATGCAAATCGCCCTTTCTGATTTCCAAGACCAGCTCATGCGGGGGTTGGCCCACCGGATGAACAACATCTTGTCGCTCTTCCATGGGTATCTCGGCTTGTTGATGGACGACAAGAAACTCGATTCGGTGACGAAGGAGGGCCTCTCGAAGATCAAGGATGGGGCAAAGGCCGCGAGCGACCTGATGGAGCGCACGCACGCCTTGGTGCGCCCCACTTCGGCGATCTGGCGGGATATCAATCTTTGCGACTTGCTGCGGCAGATGCGGCCGACGTTTGAGAGCTTTTGCGGGCCGAAGGTGCGTATCACCATCGAGTGCGCGGACGATCTGCCGATGGTGTGGGCGGATGCGTCGCGCGTGCGCATGGCGCTTAGCGAATTGGTGAAGAACGCGTGCGAGGCAGCGACGGGAAATGTGACGATTCGCGTCTCGGCGGACTCGACCCGCGTGCAGGGCGAACTTTTTGAAAATGCCGCCACGGCGCCCGAGCATTGGCTGACGATTGCAATCAGCGACGACGGTGCGGGTATTCCCATCGACCAGGCGGATCGTGTGTATCAGCCGTTTTACTCGACGAAGAAGCGGCAGAACGCGGCGGGGTTGGGACTCACGGTGGCGATAGGCTGCGCCCAACAACTGAGCGGTTCGTTGCGTCATCGCAGCAAACCGGGCGAGACCACTTTTGAACTGATTCTTCCTTCCCGGGTCGCTCAAACGGACGAGGTCGAAAAAGTCGCTTAATCGGGAGATACAAGGATCCGTCGTTCTTGTCGGGAATGCAGGAGGGGTTGGGGTAACCGTCTGGAAAGCAATCGCATGCTCGGGCCAAGGCGATCGGTTTCGCAGGCTAGGCTATTCCCTCATCGCTCGTAAAGGGGGCCATGAGAAAGCGGGGGTGCGATTCGGCGTTTTGAAAGCAAAACGACATGAAACGACTTTTTACCCTGTTTTTAGGAACGGTCCTGGCGGCAAGTCAGCTTCAAGCTGCGCCCAAGGAAGACAAAGGAGAACGTGGACGAGGTCATGGCCAGGGGAATGCGCGCGCAGCCGCCGTTTCCTCGGGCGCTCCGGCGCAACGTGCTTCGACTACAGTGCGCGCATCCGGTGATTCTCGCGCGTTCACCAGCACGCCGCGCGTTTCCAGCGACTCCCGTATTTCGAGCAACGCCGGGGTGACCAGCAACAACGCGCTCCGGTCGACTAACGTGGTTCGCTCGAACGATTATCGAACCGGCTCGCAAACGGCGGTTCGCAGCGCTGACGTGCAGCGGAACGTTACGCGTGATTCGAGCGCGGCACGTATCACTGCGACGCGCACGAATCGCGATTGGGACGGCCGGCGCGACGGTACTTGGGACGGTCGTCGCGACCGCAACTGGAGTGACCGTAGCTACTATCGTCCGTCCTACGACGTCTACCGCGACTGGGATCGCGGGCGCATCTACAGCTGGAACAATCATCGGTATCACTGGTACGGCGGCGCGTGGGTGATTTATGATTCGCCGACCGTCGTGTACGGCGACGATCTCCCGGTTGTCGGCGCCTCGGTCGCCGCCGAAGCGCAGGCGGAGTTGCGTCGTCGCGGCTACTATGACGGCGCGGTGGACGGCGTTCTCGGACCTCGGAGCCGCGATGCGATCGCGCGTTTTCAAGATGACGCTGGCCTTGCGGTAACGGGCCGACTCAGCAATTCGACGTTGAGCGCCTTGGGCATCAGTTAGCCCGGCGTGAGACGACCAGTTTTCTGGTGAACGAGCGGTGGAGTTGCAGGCGGCACTCCACCGCTCTCTCTATTTTAGGATCTCGCGAATGACTTTCCCGTCCACCTCACCGAGCGACAGGCCGAGCAATTCCGCGAGCGTGGGCGCGACGTCCGTGTTGCGAATCCGCGGGATTTTTGTGCCCGGCTTGATGCCGTATCCCCAGGCAATGAAAGCGCCGTCCAGTTCGGGGTCGTAGTTTGGATAGCCGTGCGTGCCGAGGTAGTTGGTTGAGACGGCGATCGGTTCCTCACCGTCGAACTTTCCCTGGAAAGCATAGCCTGCTTTCGGAAAGAGAATGAGATCGCCCATGCCGGTATTCTCCTCTGGTGTCGGCATGCCGAGCGAGGGTCCTTCGGCGCCATCGATGACTTTGTCCACTCCTTCGGTCGCCCGGAACATCTCACGGAGTTGCGGGAGCAGCGTGGCGCGCTTCGCCGGATCGCTGACGTAAACGAATGCCATCCCGCCTTGAGCCATCACGTAGGCGTCGCACGAGGAGACTTGTTCCTTATCCACCTGCACCATGCCGGCCTTCCGCAGGACGATATTCGGATAGATCACCTTCGATACTTTTTTGAAGCCGTGATCAGTCGCCACGACGACGGTGGCTTTGTCTTTTATACCGGCATCTTCGATCGATTTGAGCAGATCGCCGATGAGGCGGTCCGCGTAGGCGAATGCAGCGAAGCTCGCGTTCGAGCCTGGGCCGTTGGCGTGGTTGATCGCGTCGGTCGTGAGCACGTGAAAGAGCAGCAGATTCGGCTTTTTCGTCCGCATGATGTGGCACGCGGCCTCAGTCCAGATCATGTCACGCCACGCGATGTTCTTTCCCTTCGCAAAGGTCACGATCTCCTGCGCAGTGACCGTGCCTTTCTCCACCAACTCGCGCTCGATCTGTCCGCCGGGACGCGGGATTTCCAGGAACTCCCAATTGATTGTTCCCGAGTTGAGGATCGCGACCCAGTCGACCTGCGCGGTCGTGAGACCTTTCTGATGCGCGACGTCATACAGGGTCGGCACGCGCACGAGATCAGCTTTGTCCCGCCATTGCTCAATGACCGGTGGCAGCGGCTGCGGTTGGCGAACGAGCAAGCCGTTAAAGAGCACGCCATGCTTTTGTGGATTCACGCCCGTGACGAGCGTCGTGTGATTGATCCACGTGATGCTCGGATTGGAGACGGTCATGCGTTCCGCCACCGCGCCTTCGCGGGCGAGCCGGCGAAGGTTTGGCACCGGGAGCGTGGGATCCGCCCACAGCCAGGCGGGCATTCCATCGACGGAGATTAGGATGACGGTGCGATCTTTCGCCGGGATACTTTCAGTCTGCGCGACGGAATGGCCGAGCGAACAGATGGCGAAGACGGAGAGGATGAAGAGGCGAAGTCGCATCACATCTCGCAACGCCAAAGCCGCGCAGAGCTTAGGCAGCATCGAGCTGTTTCGTCGGAACGCGCTGGAAATGTGCTCGCAATTCGCCGCCCATCGAAGGCCATGATTGCGCAATGGGACTTCCTCAGAACCTTCTCCTCGCTATGGTTTGCGCGTTTTCCACCGGGGCGTGGGGCGCGGATATCGAGCGGATCTGGCTTTCGCATGCGCAGGATACGGCGAAGAGCATCACGGTAAGTTGGGAAACTGCGGAGCCCGCGGAATCCGTGGTGGAGTTTGGGGCTACCGCTGAATTGGGAGAGAAGCGCCGGTCGCCGGAACGCGCGCGGCTGCATCACATGGAAATCCCGCTCTCCGAGTCCGGCGTGCATTACCGCGTGCGAAGCGGTCATGCGGCATCGGGTGTGCATTTCACGCCGGGATATTCCGGAGACGAACTGCGCGTCGCGATCATCGCGGATACCGGGTATGCGAAGGCCGCGTGGGCGCCCGCCATCTTCCGTGAAAAGCCGCACTTGCTGCTCACGTGCGGCGACAACGTGGGCGCGTTACATCATGGCACGCCGGCCGATCCGGGAGACACGTCGGCATTTTCCATCCTGATCGCGCAAGCACCGGAACTCTTCCGGTCGACGCGATTCATGCCGGCACTGGGCAATCACGATCGCGAGATTCGTGAGCGCGGACCCAACCCACCGGCGGAGGCGGTCTACGACGTGGAAGCTCGAGCATTCCGCGATTTTTTCGCGCTGCCCGGTGACGAATGGCGATGGACGTTTGACCTCCCGGACTTCGGTGTCCGCTTCGTTGCGCTGGATTTGAATCACGTGCAGGACATCGGCACGACCTGGCAGACGTGCCATCCCATCGCGAAAGACGGCCCGCAGTTCGGCTGGTATCGCGATGTGATGGCGAAGAGCGATCAGCCGTTCGTGATCACGCTTTTCAACGAGAAGAGTTCCGTGGCGCGCGGTATGGAGAACGGAGAATGGGGAAAGTTGATCGCGAAAGGTTCCGTGGCGGTCACGGGCTTCGGCTACTTCGCCGAGCGCGCGGAGGTGGATGGATTTCCATACTACAACACCGCCGTCAAAGGCACCGGTGACAAATACCCAGATCCAAAGAGCGCCTTCTTCGCGAGCGAGGATAACTTCGTCCTCCTCCGGTTTCCACGGGATCGATCGAAGCTCACGGTGGAGATTCGAAGCCTGAACGGCGCAGTGTTGGACACGCGCATCGTCGAGCCGAAAAAGCGTTAGCTACTTTCGTGACGCATTTATGCGGCGCCCGCGGGTCGCCGCTTCCCACCGAGCCAGAACGCGCAAAGCATGGCTTCGGCCATGGCGTCCATTTACCGCGAGATCGCAATCAATGCGAACGCCGACCGCGTGTGGGATGTCGTTCGCGACATCGGCGCGGTTCATCGGCGATTCGTGCCGGGATTGGTCACGGACGTTCAACTCGTGCCGGGCGCGCGGGTCGTCACGTTTGCCAACGGCATGGTCGTGCGCGAGCTCATCGTGGACCTCGACCATGAACGGCGTCGGTTTGCGTACGCGGCCGTTGGCGAGGGAGTCACACACCACAATGCTTCCATGCAGGTGTTTCCCGATGGCGCGGATCGCTGCCGACTCGTTTGGATTACTGATTTGCTGCCGGAGGAAACCGCGATTTCGGTGAGGCCCATCATCGATCAAGGCATCGCCATCATGAAGCGCGTGCTCGAAAGCTAAGGCAGACGCTGGATCTTCCCCGCTAACTCGGCGATGGGATTTATCCGACGACGATGTTCACCAAGCGGCCGGGAACGACGACGACTTTTTTGATGGATTTGCCAGCGATTGCTTCCGCCACTTTGGGCGCAGCCTTCGCCGCGGCTTCGACCTCGGGCGCGGCGGCGTCTTTCTTCACCACGATCTTGTCGCGGAGTTTGCCGTTCACCTGCACGGGCAACTCGATCTCATCTTCAATGAGCAGCGCCGGGTCGTAGGCGGGCCAAGGTTGGTCGGCGAGCAATGCATCGCTTTGCACGGCCAGACCGGCGGCATTCAGCCGAGCATTGAGTTCCTCCGCGAGGTGTGGCGCGAAGGGATTCAGGACCTGGAGCAGCAAGCGGATTGCCGAAGCCGGGCGAGGATTCGCCTGCGTCAGGGCGTTCGTGCAGACCATCATTGCTGCGATAGCGGTGTTGAAGCTGAGCGCTTCGATATCTTCGCCCACTTTTTTGATCGTCGCGTGCACGGCCTTGGCGACGGCTTTGTCCATTGGCACATCCTGCACGGCGGCGCTGAACACCCATTCGCCGGCCTGGTTTTCCTCCATCACGAGGCGCCACACGCGGGCGAGGAAACGAAAGACGCCTTCCACGCCGCTCATGCTCCAGGGCTTCGTGGCCTCGAGCGGGCCCATGAACATCTCGTAGAGACGCAGGGAATCGGCGCCATAGTCGGCGATCACGTCGTCGGGGTTGACGACATTGCCGAGCGACTTCGACATCTTCTGCCCATTCTCACCTAGAATGAGCCCTTGGTTGACCAGTTTCTGGAAAGGCTCCGGCGTGCTGACCTGGCCGAGATCGAAGAGGACCTTGTGCCAGAAACGCGCGTAGAGCAGGTGCAACACCGCGTGTTCTGTGCCGCCGACATACAGGTCGACCCCGCCTGGTTTCGGCGCCTCTCCACTTGAACGTTGAACGTTGGACGTTGAACGTTGGACGTTGACCTCTCCCGTCATCCAATAACGCTCCGCGTCGACTCCGACAAAGCGGTTCGAGTTTTGCGCATCGATGTAGCGCAGGTAATACCAGCACGACCCAGCCCATTGCGGCATCGTGTTAAGCTCACGCCGCGCGGTGGCCGAGTATTGCACCCAATCCGCGGCCTTGCTGAGCGGCGGCTCCGGGGTGCCGGTCGGCTTGAAATCCGCGAGCTGCGGAGGGTGGACGGGCAATTCGCTCTCGGAAAGCGCGCGATGTTTGTCGCCCTCCCAAACGAGCGGGAAGGGCTCGCCCCAGTAGCGCTGGCGTGAGAAGAGCCAGTCGCGGAGTTTGTAATTCACGCGACGAACACCGAGCCCCTGTTTTTCGAGAATGCGAATGATCTCCGCTTTCGCGTCGGCGGTCGGCAGGCCGTCGAGCGGTCCGCTGTGAATCGCATAGCCCTCACCTACGAAGCAAATGAGCGGCTCCGCTTCGCAAGGACTGGATCCGCCGCCGAGTCCGAGGCGCGGTTCCGGTGAAACGACTTCGCGGATCGGCAGCGCGAACTTTTTCGCAAACTCCCAGTCACGCTCGTCGTGCGCCGGCACGGCCATGATCGCGCCCGTTCCGTAACCCGTGAGAACGTAGTCGGCGATCCAGACGGGAACCTTCTGCCCGTTCACCGGGTTGATCGCAAACGCGCCAGTCCACACGCCGGTTTTATCTTTCGCGAGTTCCGTGCGCTCGAGATCGCTCTTCATCGCGGCAGCGGTGCGATATTCATAGACCGCGGAGCGCTGCTCTGCGGTGGTGATCACGTCGACCAAGCCGTGTTCCGGAGCGAGCACCATGTAGGTCGCGCCGTAAAGCGTGTCCGGGCGCGTGGTGAAAACCCGAATCTTCCGTTCAGGATGGGCCTCGAGTGCAAAGTCCACTTCGGCGCCTTCGCTGCGGCCGATCCAATTGCGCTGGTGCATTTTGATGCTCTCGGGCCAATCGAGGCCGTCGAGTTCATCGATCAAACGCTGCGCGTAGGCAGTGATACGGAGCATCCACTGACGAAGCGGGCGGCGCTCGACGGTGTGGCCCTTGGCGCGCCACTCATCGACCTCCTCGTTGGCCAGCACGGTGCCGAGATCGGGCGACCAGTTCACCGGCGCGTAGGATACGTAAGCCAGGCGGACGCTATCCGGATCCTCGCCTTTGTAACTGCTGATCGGCTCAGCCCTGTTCGTCTCCGGGTTCACCCACGAATTGTAGAGCTGGAGGAAGATCCACTGCGTCCACTTGTAGTAGCCGGGATCTGTGGTGTTCACTTCGCGTTGCCAATCGTAGCCGAAGCCGATCGCCTTCAGCTGGCGGCGGAAATTGTCGACGTTCTTCTGGGTCTGAATGGACGGATGCTCACCCGTCTTGATCGCGTGCTGCTCGGCCGGGAGACCGAATGCGTCCCATCCCATCGGATGGAGCACGTTGAAGCCGCGATTCTTTTTATAGCGACCGATGATGTCCGTCGCCGTGTAGCCCTCGGGATGGCCGACATGCAGGCCGGCACCACTTGGGTAGGGGAACATATCGAGCACATAGTACTTTGGTTTGGCGGGATCGAATCCGGGCTCGCCGGGATTCAGCGCGTGGAAAGTCTGGCGTTCCTCCCACACGCGTTGCCAACGCGGCTCGATTTCATCGAACGGAAAGGGTTTGCGGCGCTCATTGCTCATGGATACGAAAAAAGGGCGCGCAATGTGCGGGCGTCGGCTCTCGGATGCAAGCGGCGGTTGAGC